>LSCM01000008.1 GCA_001577185.1 Cloacimonetes bacterium TCS62
CTAAATAGAATTGGAAGAGAATTTACTATACTTGATATTGAAAAACTTAATTATCTCGGCATCATAAATGCGATAAGAGGTAATAAAGTAATTTTAACAGCTGAATTTAATCCTGCTGAGGGACGTTATTATCTTACCGGACATAGGAAAGGTCGAAAAGGACACTTATCTCAAATCATATATAGAGACGAAACTCTTGCCAATCCATTATGCCCGATTTGCAATAAAAAAATCAATTTAGGTGTGAGAGATAGATGTATCGAATTGCAAAAAAATAATGTTAAGATTAGAAACAGAGATTTTCTACATCTAATACCATTAATAGAAGTGATAGCGAAGGCTCATAATATTAAGTCAATTAAATCGAAAAAAGTAAATAAAATATTTCATGAAATTATGGAAGTATATCCATCTGAAATTGCATTATGGCAGTCTGATAGAGTTCTGCTTGACAAAAGAGTCGATGAAAAAACTATCACACAAATTTTAGCAGTAAAAAAAGGAGATTTTAAATTTCAACCTCCTGGTTTTGATGGTAATTATGGAAAACTTGTAATAGGAGACCAGAAATGAATCTAGACATATTGAGTGATCGCAGAAAAAAGTTGCGTGAGCATTTGAAAAACGACGAGTTGGTAGTGATCTTTGCTTCATCTTTACCTGCTTATCCACACAATTTTTTGCAAAGTAACAATTTTATGTATTTCACAGGATTGAATGTGGAAAATGCAATTTTCGTTTATCAAAAACGAAAGAAAAAATCTTTAGAAGTTGTTTTTATAGAACGTAATAATCCCAAAATGGAAGTTTGGCTTGGTAAAAAAATGTCTCAAAATGAAGCAAAGAAAATCTCCGGGATCAAACAAATTTCGTATATAGATGAGTTTGAGCAAATGGTCTCTAATTGGCTTAATTCATCCAAGAAATGTATGATAAATCTTAATAGTTCAGGCCTAAATGGTTCGATCAATCATCAACAACAGTTTGCCAGTAAGATCAAACAACATTTTCCCCAGATCAAGATCGAAGATGTTTCATCGAGAATGATTCCTTTACGCAGTATTAAGTCGGATTGGGAAGTAGCACAAATTCAAAAAGCTATTGATGTTACAGCAAAAGCAATTGACGAAATTTATAGTAAAGCTAAGCCAGGTATGATGGAATATGAGTTAGAAGCGATCTTAAAATATGAAATTACCCGTAATGGTTTGCGACATATTGGATTTAATCCGATTATTGCTTCGGGAGTGAATGCCGCTACCTTACATTATGATAAAAATAATGCTAAAATAGGCAAAAATGAACTTTTATTAATGGATATTGGTGCTGCTTGCAATAATTACAGTGCAGATATTTCTAGAACTTTCCCAGTTTCTGGGAAGTTCACTAAAAGGCAGAAAGAAGTATATTCTGAAGTTTTGAAAATTAACAAAAAGATGATTGAATTAGTAAAACCTGGAATAAGCTTGGAAACATTAAATAAAAAGACGGTTGAGTTGATGCAGGAATCATTGATAAAACTGGGTTTAATAAAAGAAAAAGGTCAATATAAGAAATACTACATGCATAGTGTAGGTCATCATTTAGGAATGGATACTCACGATATTGGTTCAAAGGAATCTGTATTGGAAGTTGGGAGCGTAATTACGATTGAACCAGGTATTTATATTCCGGAAGAAAAAATCGGAGTACGGATAGAAGATGATATCTTAGTTGTGAAAGATGGTTATAAAGTGCTCTCGAAAGATATTCCAAAAGAAATTAACGATTTAGAAAGTTAGAGCTTCCTATTTTTTGGGAAGAAAAAGAGGTATAATATGAAAATTGCAATATATCCAGGTACATTTGATCCCATTACAAATGGACATATTGATGTGTTAAATAAAGCTTCCATTGTTTTTGATAAGATATATTTAGCCGTTGCAGATCATACTGGAAAGCAGTCGATGTTCAGTTTAAATGAAAGAGTAAATCTTTGTAAATTATCTTTAAAAGACCATGAAAAAATAATCGTTACTAAATTCAAAGGGCTTTCTGTAGATTTCGCAATGAAAGTTGGTGCAACTGTTATGATCAGAGGGTTAAGAGCTGTATCAGATTTTGAATATGAGTTATCATTAGCACTGATGAATAAAAATCTCTGTGATGAATTGGAAACTATGTTCTTTGTTCCAAACTCAAAATATCTATATCTAAGTTCTACGATGATAAGACAAGTTGTAAGTCTAGGAGGAAAGGTTTTAGATTATATCCCAAAATGCGTTGAAACTGCAATAAAAAAGAAACTAAAAGGAGTAGAAAATGAATAAAAAGAAACTAAATGTAAAGATTGATGAAAAAATTGGAGAAGGTACTTACGCAAATTTTTTTATGATATCAAATTCACCCTCTGAATTTGTGATCGATTTTGGTAGAATTTTACCAGGAGTACCAAACGCTAAAATATATAGTAGAATTCTTACAACACCTCAACATGCTAAACAATTATATCAAATTTTGGAAAACAATATTAAGAAGTTTGAAGATAAAAATGGAGAAATTAAGGTTCCAGGTAAACAAGGTAATAAAAATATTGGTTTCAAAAGCCCTGTACAAAATTCTTGACGTATATAGACCACAATTAGTTTTTGAAATTTCTAAAATAAATAAATACTAAAATAAGGAGCATAAAAAGGATGAAAAAAGGAAAAATTCGCGGATTGATCATTTTGGTAGTTCTGCTTTTAACCGTTTATTATTTCTTACCACTTGTGGTCCCTAATCTTCCTTCATTTTGGACTAGTAAACGTCTGAAATTAGGTTTAGACCTACAAGGTGGTTCTCAGATACAATTGGAAGTAGATTATACCGGTTTGAAATTGACCAAAAAAGAGAAGGAAGAAGCAGTTAAAACTGCCTTGCAGATCATAAGAAATCGTATAGACAAATTTGGTGTTGCAGAACCAACATTACAAAGAGTTAGCAATACTAATAGAATATTGATCCAATTACCCGGTTTAAAAGATCCTAGTAGAGCAAAGGATCTTATTGGTAAAACTGCGATGTTGGAATTCAAATTAGTTGCCAATCAGGAAGAAGTTCAGGAAACTTTGGAATCACTTAACCTATTCCTTCAAGAAAATCTTGAGGAGTATCCTGAATTAGAACAATTTGCTGTAGATACAGAAGAATCCGTGGATGTTTTAGAAAATGTAGAGGATGAAGAAACAGAAGATAGGGAAGAAGTTAATTTAAACATCTTTTCTAATCTTATAACGGATAAAGACGATATTCCAACAAAAGTAGATTTTGAAAATATTGATATTCTAAGAAAATTATTAAAAGATGAAAACTTTAATAAACAAGTTCCTACTGGTTTACAAATTGCAATTGGAAGACAAAATAAAAAAGATCCATATGTCTCGAGACAGGTATATATTTTACACAAAAGAGCTGAACTCACAGGTAAATTTCTAGAAAAAGCTCAGACAAAAATAGGACAAGGTTACACACAGCAGGATAAAGGGCCTTACATCGCTCTTACATTTGATAAAAAGGGAGCAGTTAAATTTAAAAATGTTACTGGTCAGAATATTGATGAACGCTTAGCTATTTTATTAGATGATATTGTTTTTATTGCACCAACGATTCAAAGCAGAATTCCAACAGGTGAGGCTAGGATAACAGGTGATTTCACTATTGAGGAAGTCCAAGATCTTGTTATTGTTTTAAATGCAGGTAGTCTTCCAGCTCCGGTAAATATAATTCAAGAAAGAACAGTTGGCCCTACATTGGGTTCAGATAGTATTAAAGCAGGTGTTTCTGCAGCGATCATTGGTATGCTTATAATTATCTTATTTATGATCATATATTATGGACTTTCAGGTTTGATAGCAGATATTGCTGTATTCATTAATATTGGTTTTATTGTTGCTGTTATGACAATGTTGGAAGGAACTTTAACAATGCCTGGAATCGCAGGTATGATCTTAACAATAGGTATGGCAGTAGATGCTAACGTAATTATATTTGAAAGAATTAGAGAAAATCTGGAAGAAGGTAAAACGGTACGATCAGCTGTTGACGGTGGCTTCAATCGTGCTCTTGTTACCATTCTGGATGCTAATATAACAACCTTGATAACTGCGTTGGTTCTCTATCAATTTGGTACTGGTCCAATTAGAGGATTTGCTGTTACGCTTTCAATTGGTATTGTCGGTTCAATGTTTGCATCAATAGTTCTCGCAAAAGCTATTTTTGATGGATTCATTACAAACGTTGCCAGAAAAAAACTTAGCATTTAGGAGGAATCGATGAGATTTTTTGGAAAAACAAAAATAGATTTCACTGGAAAACGTCGGATAGCTTTTATAATTTCGATAATTGTAATAGTGGCTGGAATTGTCTCTTTGATCATGAATGGTGGTCCTAAATATAGTATAGATTTTACTGGTGGTGTTACTATGGAACTTGATCTGACACCTCAAGAAGAGGGTGCAGAATCCATTGAGATTCAAGATATACGCGATGCTCTTCAAAAAGATGGTATCACGAATCTTGTGATTCAGGAAATTGGTAATCCAGCTGATAAAAATTATATTCAAATTAAAACTCAAACTGTAGGTAGCTCTGATGAAAAAATAAGCAAAAAAATTGCAGAATCAGTAAAAAAACATTTCCCGGATAACGTGGATGATAAAACTCTGATTCGATTACAGGAAGAGGTTGGTCCAAAAATAGGAGAAGAACTCAAAGGTAAAGCGATCTTAGCAATATTTTGGGCATTAGTGGGAATAATCATTTATATTTGGTGGAGATTCGAATTCAGCTTTGGATTATCCGCTGTGGCTGCATTGTTTCACGATGTATTGATCACAGTAGGAATTTTCTCTATTGCAGGAAAGGAGATCAGTTTAGCAATTGTGGCAGCACTTCTTACTATCGTCGGATATTCACTAAATGATACTATTGTTGTTTTTGATAGAATTCGCGAAGATATAAAAAAATATAGAAGAGATCCATATGGAAAGGTAATTAATTACAGTATTAATGAAACACTAAGTAGAACAATTATTACATCACTTACGACCTTTATTGTGGTTCTTAGTTTGTATCTATTTGGTGGTTCTGTAATTCATGACTTTGCGTTTGCTCTTTTAGTAGGAGTGATCGTTGGTACCTACTCATCAATTTTCGTTGCCAGCCCACTTTTAGTTGAGTATTTTGAAAATCGTCAGAAAAAAGGTGCAAGTAGTCGTAGAAAAAGATAATCAAGTAAATTGAGATAGATAAACAGCTCCTTTTGGGGCTGTTTTTTTTATGAAGAATCGGATAATCGATCGAACATTTCTTCTAACAAAGTTATAGCATTCTAGTAAATGATTTTTAGAAATTATATATCTTTAAATCAAAAGTTAAACTAAAATTCAGTTTTTTAATTGACACAAAGAAAGAAATTAGAAAAAAAATGTCTTATATAATATTGCCTTAAAAGCGCAAGAAATTGATGATATTGAGAAATTGAGTCATATAATTTTTAACGAGTTCTCCAAAGTTATGGACACAACAAATTTTTACATAGCTCTATATAATGAAGATAAAGAAAAATTTCATTTTCCAATAGACAAGGATAAAGATCAGAATAGCATTACAAATCAGAATGAATATTACTCACTAGAAAGTACATTAACAGATCTTGTTAGAATATATTGCTTCTATTCGCTTTGGAAATGAAGGATATTCATGATAATGTCGAAAGAGATAAGGGAACTACTTATAGATAGAAATTTAAACAAACAAATATCGGAACGTATAATAAAATGTAAGTAACTAAAATTTAATGGTTGTGAGGGCTATTTACAGATTCCTCTATCAGAATCTTGTACAAAATTCATAAAAACTTGTTGCTCTTTAGAAATATTATCTAGCTTCTTTGCTTTTTTAAAAGCATCAGTTACATTTAAACCAGAATGATAAAATAATTTGTAAATATCCTTTATGGATTTGATCTGTGATTTAGAAAATCCGCTTCTCCGTAAACCAACAGTATTTAATCCAGCTGTAACAAATGGGAAACCTTCACCTCGTACATAAGGAGGTACGTCTTTTTTCACTCCGGATTTACCACCGATAAAAGAAAATGTGCCGATTTTAACAAATTGGTGCATTGCAACCATTCCACCAATAATCACATTATCATGGATGTGGATGTGTCCAGCTAGATTTACAGCATTTGCCATAATGATGTGATTACCTAAAATGCAGTTATGAGCGACATGAGTATATGCCATTAAAAGGCAGTTGTTCCCAATCTGAGTTGGTTCATCCATGGTTGCTGATTTATTTACAGTGCAGAATTCACGAAAAGTATTATTATTTCCAATGATCAATTTAGTCGGATCACCCTTATATTTAAGATCCTGTGAATCGGTACCTATTACCGAAGAATGAAAAAAATTGTTCCCATTACCTATGGTTGTATTACCATCGATCACAACATTAGAGGTCAAATTATTATTACTGCCTAATTTCACATCTTTACTGATGATGCAATACGGTCCGATCTTGCAATTTTCTCCTATAGTTGCTTTGGGATCTACAATTGCTGTTTTATGTATTTCAGACATGATATTACCTACTAATTTCTTATATATTTAATTCAACTATTTTTTCACTATTTTTGCTAGAAAATCACCTTCACATACTTTTTTATTATCAACATATGTATCACCATGCATTTTTGCTAAACCGCGTTTCATTGATAACACTTTGAGTTCCATTCGTAAAGTGTCCCCAGGATTTACAGGTTTTCGAAATTTTACATTGTTTATAGAAGCAAAATAAGCAACGTGTTTTTCAGGATCATCTAAAGCGTTGAGGAGCATTATTCCTCCAGTTTGTGCCATGGCTTCTATGATCAGTACACCCGGCATCACAGGATGAGACGGAAAATGTCCTTCAAAGAAAGGCTCGTTAATGGTTACATTTTTAATACCAACAATACTTTCACCTACTTTAAATTCTGTAATTTTATCAACTAGAAGAAATGGGTATCTATGTGGAAGTATTTTTTGGATAGCATTAATATCAAAGACTACCTCTTCCAATTTTTTCTTTTGATAGATCTTTTGAAGTTCTTGCTTTTTGTGGAGTTTGCGAAGCTTCTTAACTAGTTCCACATTTGTTTTATGACCAGAGCGAGCAGCAAGAAAGTGACCTTTGATAGGAACACCAAGTAAAGCAATATCTCCGATCAAGTCCACAACTTTATGTCGCACAAATTCATTGTAATATCTAAGAGGAGTATGATTTAACAAGCCTTCAGAACCTATAGTGATTTCATCTTTATAATCGAACATTTCTTTTAAATATTTGATATCATCTTTTGGGGTATCAGGATCAGCTACGACCAAAGCATTTTTAAGTGAACCACCTTTTATAAGCCCTGATTCTTTCAACATAATTATTTCATGTAGGAAGCAAAACGTTCTAGCAGAAGCAAAATCCTCTTCAAAATCATCCAAACTTTGCATAGTGGTATACTGTGTCCCGAGTGCTTTTTGCTTGTAATCTACCATAAAAGTTACCTTAATGTCATCAGATGGAACGATAACAATATCAACATTGTCTGCTGGAGCAGAGAACGAGATCGGTTTAGTGATTTCAAGATAATCTCTTTCGGAATTTTGTTCAACAATGCCAACTTTTTTTAACAATTCAAGGAAGACTATAGCGCTACCATCAGCAACAGGCACTTCTGGTCCATCTACTTCGATTCTTATGTTATCAATATTCAAGCCTTTAATTGCAGCTAATACGTGCTCAATGGTTGCTACGGTAGCTTTTTTGATACCTATTGTTGTACCACGAGAAATATCGATAACATGATCTATATCGGCTGGTATTTCAGGTTTATCTTCAAGGTCCGTTCTAACAAAAATAATGCCACTATCTTTATCAGCAGGTTTAAAAGTGATAGTAGAAACTTGACCTAGATGAAGTCCAATACCTTTATAGCTTGTTTCTCCTTTGATTGTTTGTTTAAATTCCTTCATTATTCATCCTTCTTTATTTCTTTTCTATAGTATCGTACAAGTTCAGGTAATTTTTTCTCTGAAACCAGAATTCTCTTCTTTTTCCCAGCATCCAAAGCAGGTGTCCCAAAATATTTTGCACCCTTTGGAATGTCTTTTGTTACTCCAGATTGTGCACCAACCATAGCATCATCATCTATTTTTAGGTGACCCGCAACACCAACTTGTCCTGCTAAATAAACTCGATCACCAATGATTGTACTTCCGGCTAAACCTACTTGAGCACAAAGAATTGAATCTTCACCAATTTTACAATTATGACCTATTTGTACTAAGTTATCTATTTTAGTCCCTTTGCCAATAACTGTTGAACCGAGTGTAGATCTATCAATCGTTGAATTAGCTCCTATTTCGACATTATCATGAATAATCACATTTCCTACTTGTGGTATTTTGTTTTGTTTTCTCTTATGAAACAAATATCCAAAACCATCAGCTCCGATAACACAACCTGAATGGATATTAACATTGTCTTTTATTATGCAATCCTGATAGACCGTTGTATTTGCAAAAATATGACAGTTTTTTCCGATAGATACGTTTTCTTTGATCACCGAATTAGATTCTATGAACGTGTTCTCATCGATTCTAACATTTTCACCGATCACACAATTTGCTCCAATCCCAACATTGCTTCCAATTGTTGTAGATTTTGGAATTATTGCAGATTTATCAATACTTTTTTTTATTTTGGATTCAGTAAGCTCTAACCAAGTTTTTATCAATTGTAAAAATGAGAAGTAGGGATGATCCACGAAGATCAAATTACTATTGGGAAGTAGTTTTTGTTGAAAACCGATGGGGACGAAGATAAGTCCCGCATTAGTCTTTTTTAGATCATTAACAAATTTTTTATTTTCAAAAAAACACACCGAAGAGGTATTAGCTTCCTTAAGCTCTGAAACATTATCGAGCGAACTATTTTTTAAAATGCGAGTTTTAGCATTTATTTTCGAAGCAATTAACTTCGGTGTTAAATTTTTTGAAAATTTTTTCATTCTTCAATTGTCTTTTCTAATTCACCAATCACCTTATCTGTAATATCTAAACTTGGTTTTGCATAAAGAATGCTTCCTGCAGCTGCATCTAATACAACTGTATAATTATCTTCAACTGAAATTTTCTCGATAACATTCTTGAGTTTAGTAAGTATTGGTTCCAATAATTCATTTTGTTTTTGATAAAATTTTCCATTTTCACCAAAATATTCTTGAACTTTCTGTTCTCTTTCAGCTTTCATTTCATCAATCTTTGCTTCTGCTTCTTCTTTTCCTGACTTTGTTAATATCATCTTCTTACTTTCAAAGTCATTTTCTAATTGCTTGATCTGAGCATCAAGATCAGAAATTTCTTTTTCCCATTCTTGTCTAGCACCCATAAGAATAGTCTGTGCTTGTTGAGTATCAGCACTTGCCATCATGATTCTATCAGTATCGATATAAGCAATCTTCATCTCTGCTTGTAAGGCAGCACTTAGAATGATCATAGCGACTAATAGGAATAAGATCTTTTTCATTTTTTTCCTCCATATTTTATTATAATATTAACCTTTTCTTTATCTTAGGTCATAAAGTCAATTAAAAAATATCTCAAATTAATAAAAAACAGGTTGAAAAGCCATGGTTTTTCTCAGAAGTTAACATTGACATTGTATATTGAACATAAATTAATGACCAAAATGATAATTATATCAGGAGGGTTAATGCGAAAATTAGTAATCGTACTCATAATGATGATCACTCTTTCAGTTTTTGCTAACCAGATTGAGATCGTGAAGCAAAGTAAATCTCAAATTATTGTTGATATATATGTGGGTGAATATGAATATCATTCAGATGAAAAATTCACATACTTAGATCTAACAGGTTGGACTCACAGAATAGATCCGGGTTTTCCCGATCTACCATTTAAAGTTTTGAATATAGCAGTTCCTCCTGGTGGGGATCTTGATCTTAAAATACTAAATTCACAATCAGAAGAACTCAGGTTAACCAAGCCAATTTCTCCCATACCATCTATTAAATCGGGAAGCTCTACTTATGATCACATCTTTCAGATAAATGAGGATTCTTATCTTCAACCTCCTGCTACAAGGGTTGAAAAACAAAAATTTACACGTTTTAGAAGTTTTACGTTCTATCCCATAAAATTATCCCCATTCTTATATGATTATTCAAAAAATGAACTCAAAGTAACAACTCACCTTAGATTAGAGATAAATATTGTAGGTGATATAAAGTATAAAAAAACTATCAGTGATGAGCTTAAGATGATCAATAAAAATTTTATTTTCAACTATGACTCAGCGAAAGAATGGAGATCATTACCTGATAAAAATTTTAATAAAATGCCTTTTTCTGAATCTGACTTTTGGTTTAGGCTAGAAGTTGGACAAGTTGGACAATACAAGATCGAAAGTGAACAATTATTAAAATTGCCAAATTTTTGCGATCCTAAAACAATTAGAATATTTACAATGTATAAAACTTCCAACATTAATAGAGATAAAGTGTTCCAAATAGAAGAAATACCATTACAAATCGTTAATAAAGATGAGATAGGATTATCTGAGAGAGATCTGATTTATTTTGAACACACTAAGAAAATTCAAGAAAATTCAAAAATGACTAATGAGCATGTATATTGGTTAACTTTTGGTGGAACTTTTTCCGGTAGTCCAAAAAGAATTGAAGAATTTGAACAAATCAGATCTGCTCAAGGTGTTATTAACTTTACAAGAAAGTTGGAGTATAATAACAACTCAAGAAATGACCTGGAAATGATCATTATTTATCCTTCGGAAAATGTCTTTAAAATGCAATCTGAAGAATTAGCATTATTCCATTCAGAACTAGTTTGTGAGTTAAAAAGTCAGGAAGAGATCTTCGCTGAATATAGTGCAGGCAATGTAGACCAATTAGCGATAAAAAATTATCTGGAGGATACATATCTGGATAATCCCAATTTACAATATGTATTACTTGTTGGTTCTGGCTCTATACAGTGGGATAACACTAACGAGAAAAACAAGATAATTTGTTTTCAAGGCACGTATGGAAGAGTTTCAGACGATTATTTCGTAGATTTTAACGACAATAATTATCCTGTACTAATGATAGGAAGATTACCAGCACAAAACGATAATGATCTTAATTTTATAGTTGATCGTATTCAAAATTATAGATTAGATCCCACACCTGGCTTTTGGCGCAATAAATTACTGATCATCGCAGATGATGAGAATAAAGATGGTGGTTACGAAGGTATGGGAGCATCGGGTATGAATCATAGTAGATTAGCCCAAGAAACAGATGATCTTATAGATGAAAATATATTTGTGGATAAAGTTTTTGCTTTTAATTATGAATTAGATGAATATGAGAATAAACCAGAAGCCCGTATGGATATGGTGGATACAGTAAATGATGGAGTATTAAGCTGGTACTATATTGGTCATGGTAATGAAGATGTATTAGGTGATGAGGATTATTTTCGAGGTACACTTCATCTTAATTTACTTAATAATACCGATTATCCAAATCTGTTCGTAGCTGCTTCATGTAGTGTTGGTAAATACCATGATGTAAGTTTTGATTGCTTAGCAGAAAAACTACTATTCTTAGAAAATGGTGGATCAATAGCTTCGATAGCAGCTACACAAGCTTGTTCACCAATTCCCAATACCGATTTGATGAAGGCTTTTTATCAGAGAGTTTTAAATGAAGGTGATAATATAGGAAAAGCACTTTTATACGCTAAATTAAATTCTTCAGCAAGTATTGTTAATAGTAATTATTATAATATTTTAGGAGATCCTGCTTTAAAGATCGTACCTCCTAAAGATACAGGAGTAATAACAGGTATTCAAGACAGTTTACAGTCTCGGCAGTTAGTAGATATTAATGGCGATTTTGCAACCAGAAATGCTTTGAACGGTCAAGGTGACATACGAGTTTATGAAGCAGAGTATGAGCGCACTTATGTGAATTTAGATTATGTAAATGTTACAAATGATACTATTTTTACTTATTTTACAGTGAATTATACCGAGAATGGAAACAAATTCTATTTTTCAGATTTGAATGTTGAGAATAATGTATATTCTTCGCAATATTTTGTACCAGATGACATCAATCCTGGAGATAGTGGAAGAATATTAAGCTATTTCTTTGATGAATTAACGCAGAAGGATTATGTAAATTCTTTAGATTCCATACATTTGAGCAATGTTCAACTAGAGGTTGAAAGTCTTAGCCCACCTGAGGTGAAATTGTATCTTGATTCAGAGACTTTCAATGCTGGAGATTTCGTATCTACAAATCCACAGTTAATAGCTGAGATCGAAGATGAAAATGGAATTAACATTTTGGGAGATGCTGGACATCGCATATTACTTACGATTGATGAATGGGAGCTTCCGGTAGATGTAACTCCGGGTTTTGTTTATAATAACGGTTCTTCGACTAGTGGTATTTTAACTTGGCAGATAAATGGTCTATCTGAAGGAACCCACAGTTTACAGTTAATTGTATTTGATAATTTTAATGATCCTACAGTCGCAGAAACATCATTTGTAACAAAGAAAGAAGGTAATGTTGTAATAAGTAACATGTTGCCTTACCCAAATCCCATGAAAGATGGCGGTTACTTTACATTTAATATTACTGAAGATTCTAAAATCACCATATCAATTTACACTCTAACAGGAAAGAAAATTCGTTCTATCAATAATGGTTTTCTAACAGCTGGATTTCATAAAGTATATTGGAATGGTAAGGATGATGTAGGCGATGAAATTGCTAATAATACATATTTTTATAAGATAAAAGCAAAAAATACAGGTAGATCTGCTGAAAAAATCGGAAAAATTATTATTCTGAAGTAGGATGTTGACAAGAAAGCAGTTATTATTTTTTTTGAATAACTAAATTTTAAGAATTATATATAGGGAGATTTATGAAAAATATTAGAAATATAGCCTTAGTTGGTGCTATTGGTGCAGGAAAAACAAGTTTAGTTGAACAAATGTTGTACAATTCAAAAACAACTACCAGAATCGGAAAAATAGAGGAAGGTAATACTGTTATGGATAATAGTCCGGAGGAAATTGAAAAAAAATCATCAGTTTCTCTCGGAGTTGCTAATTTTCAGTGGAAAAAAAATAAGATCAATATTCTTGATACTCCTGGTTTGCCAGATTTTAGCTCAGAGCAGATCTCGGCTTCAGTAGCAGTCGAGTCATTACTTTTTGTAGCTAATGCAGCCTCAGAATTTGATGTAAGTTTAGAAAAATCTATTGAATTGTTGGGTGATCTTGATATTGCAAAAGGTCTTATTGTTAATAGATTAGATAATGAAGGGGCTGAATTCCATAAAACAATCGAAAGAATTCGTGAAAAATCCCAACTTAATCCCACTCCGATCTTAATTCCTATTGGTAGTGAACATAGATTTGAAGCTGTTGTTGACATAGTAAAAGGTAAGGCTTATAATAATGGTAAAGAGATCGATATTCCAGATAATATGGTAGATCAGATCGAAGAGAGTAGAATTGAACTTATGGAAGCAGTTGCAGAAAGTGATGACGAACTATTAGAAAAGTATTTTGAAGCTGGTGAACTTACAAAGGATGAGATGGTCTTAGGATTAAAAAATGCTATTAATAATGGTAATTTAACACCGGCTTTTGCGACTTCTGCGACCCATGATATTGGTGTAACTGATCTAATGAATACTATTGTCGATTATTTACCTTCACCTGCTGATCGAAGTGAGATGAAAGTTGAAGAGGGCGAAGAAAGTAAAGTAATTAAACTTAATGAAGATAATGATCTATTTGCTTTTGTTTTTAAATCACTTTCAGATCCTAATGTTGGAGATATGTACTATGCAAGAGTTTTTTCTGGATCGTTGGTAAATGGCGATGATGTTTTTGTCCCAGAACAAAATAGTAAAGATAGAATTGGATCAATATATTCAATTTTAGGTAAAAAAAGAGTTGATGTTGACGATCTAAAGGCTGGTGATATAGGAGGTTTAGTTAAGCTGAAAGTTGCTAGGAGCTTGAACACTTTAGTAGATACAAATTCAAAATTAAAATTTCGTGAAGTGAACTTACCTAGTCCGGTTTTTTGGCAAACCATTTCTGCAGTAAATCAACATGATGAAGATCGTATTGGTTCAGCGTTAGCTAAATTACTTGATGAGGATCCAACTTTAACAGTAGAAATGAACTCTGAAACTTCTGAAAATGTTGTCTCAGGATTAGGTGAACAGCAGATCAATTTACTTAAAGATAGATTACAAAATAGATATAATATTGAAACTGAACTTAAAACGCCATCTGTGCCTTATAAAGAGACTCTTTCCGGAACTGCAGATGTTAATTACAGACACAAAAAGCAATCAGGTGGAAAAGGGCAATTTGGAGAAGTGTATTTTAAGGTTAAGCCCAAAGCAAGAGGTGAAGGTTTTGAATTTATCAATTCCATAGTTGGTGGTAGAATTCCAACAAAGTTTATTCCAGCAATCGAAAAAGGGCTTTTAGAAGTAAACAAAGATGGAATAATTTCAGGTAATCCTATTGTTGATATCAGTGTTGAAGTTTATGATGGTTCTTTTCATGATGTAGATTCTTCAGAAATGGCCTTTAAGATAGCCTCTTGGAATGCACTAAAGAAAGCTTTCAAAGTTGCTAAACCAATTCTATTAGAACCAGTTCATAAAGTTCAAATTAGTATTCCGAATGAATATATGGGAGATGTGATGGGTGATATCTCTACAAGAAGAGGTAAAATACAAGGCATGGAACAAAATGGTGATAAACAAACACTTAATGCTGAGATGCCTTTATCAGAACTTATGGGATATTATCCTGCCCTAAAATCACTCACACAAGGTCGTGGTAAATTTATTCAAGAATTTTCTCATTATGAAAAAGTCCCAAATGATATTGCAGCAAAAGTAATAGCAGAAGCAAATAAAGAAGATTAAGTATTTCTCTAGTGGAACTTTTGGTTACGCTGGATTGATTTACATCCTGCGGAGGATAAATGTCTGGTCATAGCAAATGGAGCTCGATAAAACATAAAAAAGGTGCTGCAGATGCAAAAAGGGGTAAACTCTTTACAAAGTTAGTGAAAGAGATATCCGTTGCTGCAAGAGAAGGTGGTGGAGATGAAGAAAATAATCCACGCCTTAGATTGGCAGTTTCTAATGCTAGAAATGCCAATATGCCTAATAGCAATATCGAAAAAGCCATTAAAAAAGGGACTGGAGACCTAGAAGGTGTGAATTATGAAAGTTATAATTACGAGGGTTATGGTGTTGGAGGAGTTGCAATATTCTTAGAAGCTTTAACCGACAACAATAACCGAACAGTTTCCGAGATCAGGCATATTTTTTCATCTCATGAAGGACATTTAGCTGAATCTGGATCAGTTGCTTGGATGTTTGAGAAAAAAGGGATTATTATGATCAAGAAAGATGATCTGGATGAAGATGAATTAATGATGACAGCTCTTGATGCAGGAGCGGAAGATTTTGATACAGAAGACGAACATTATATAATTTATACAGAATATTCACAACTACATAATGTACATGAAAATATAAAAGATAATGGTTATGACATTGAGAAAGCAGAATTAACGAGAATTCCCAAAAATACTGTTAATGCAGATGATCATGCGGGAAACTTGTTGAGATTAATTGAAGAATTAGAAGATAATGATGACATTCAGAAAGTTTATGCAAATTATAATATTTCTGATAGTATTATGAAAGAGTTTACTGAAGACAGCGATAACAATTGATTTCCCGGAGTTTATTTGATAATCTTAGGAATTGATCCTGGCAGCTATAATGTGGGATATGGAGTTCTTCAAGTAGAAAAACGGAAAATAATTGCTGCTGGATGTGATTCGATCAAGGTAAAGAAATCTCTACCACTAGCAGATAGATTGGTGGTAATTTATGATGAAATAAAAAAGATCGTAGACGAATACAAACCAGATATTTCTGCTATTGAAACAATTTTTTATGGGAAAAATGTTCATTCAGCTTTTACATTGGGACATGCAAGAGGGACAATACTATTAGCTATTGCTAAAGAAGATATAAAAATGAATGAATATTCACCACGTGAGGTTAAAAAAGCTGTTGTAGGTAATGGGAATGCTTCTAAGGAACAAGTGAAATATATGGTGCAGCGCATATTAGACCTAGATCTTAAGGATTCAACCCAAGATGCTACTGATGGGCTGGCGATTGCACTTTGTGAATACAATAAAAGTAAATTTCGTTTATAGATTTAGGAGAGATTATGATTGCTTATTTGAAAGGAACACTAACCTATAAAGAACCTGTTTCTGCTGTAATAGATTGTAATGGTGTGGGGTATGAGGTTAACATACCAATGAGTACATACGATAAATTACCTGCTTTAAATGAATCTACTAAAATATATATTTATTACACCTTTAATGATAATGATGGGGCTAGATTATATGGTTTTTATACACCAAATGAAAAAGAGCTTTTCATTCAGTTGATCGCAATATCGAAAATAGGCCCTAAAATAGCTTTATCAATTCTATCTGGATTATCAACAGAAGATTTGATTGAAGCACTACAAGTAGGTGATGTTGACCTACTTTCAACCATTCATGGTATTGGCAAAAAATCAGCTGAAAGATTGATAATAGAGTTAAAAGATAAAGTAGGAAACATCCAAATAGATAAATCTAAATCCAAAATATCTAGTGAAAAAAGTAACCTGATGACAGAAGCTGAATCTGCTTTGATCACTTTGGGTTACAAAAGGTATGAAGTAAAAAAGATTCTTAGTAAACTCCTAAAAGAATCAGATTTTAATAATGCTGAAAAATTAATAAAAGCCGCTATTAAATCACTATATAAAAAGAGAAGAAATTAATGAACGTAAGAATAGAAGCTTACAAGATCATCCAAAAAGTTTTATCTAAAAATATATTTTCTGATAAATTACTCAAGCATATGACCAAGAAATTGAAAGCTGCAGATAAAAATGCGCACCTTTTATATTTTTTAGTGAAAGGTGTCATTAAAATGCATAAGAACCTTGAATATATTGCAAGTTTGCACACTGATGATAAAAAATATGCTAAGACAGATAAAAATGTAAAATATCTTATTTATCTGGGTTTATACCAAATGATCTATAGTGATAATATCCCTGACTATGCGGCAATAAATGAAACTGTGGAAATTGCTAAGAAAAAGTTTAATAAGGGCATTGCCCATTTTGTGAACGCAGTGCTACGCTCTTACCAGAGAAAACCAGAATTATCTTATCCCAAAGACAAAGTGAAGAATTTAGCTTATAAATATTCATTTAAGGAAGATCAAATCAAAACTTGGTTAAGCTATTGGGGAGAAGAAAATACAACAATACTTTGTAAATATTTTAATCAAGTACCCAAATTACATATTCGGGTTAATAATTTAAAAACAAATATAGAAGAAATTATTAAATATTTCAATGATAACAAAATATCATTTAAAAAAAGTGATCTAGTAAGTAATATACTAATTTCTGATGAAGCAAGAAAAATTCTTAATTGCAGTGCTTTTCAAGATGGTTTATTCTCGATTCAGGATTCATCTGCGGCCTTAGTAGTAGAATTAATGTCTCCCCAGATAGATGAATCAATATTGGATCTTTTTGCTGCTCCTGGAGGGAAATCTACCTACTGTGCTGAAATAATGGAAAATAGTGGTGAAATTATTTCAGTTGATAAATTCCCCTATAAAATCAAGAAATTGAAAAAATCAGTTCATAAATTAGGTCTTAGAAATATCCAGATGAATGCTATCGACGCTTTTGAATTTGGACCAGTAGCACCAGCTTATGATAGAGTTTTGTTGGATGTTCCATGTACAGGGTGGGGAGTTTTCCAAAGAAAATCTGAATTGAGATGGCAAGCTCATCAAAAGATTAAAGAGTTACAAAAGATACAGAGACATGCTTTATCTCGAGGTGCAAAATTTGTCCGGCCTGGAGGTTTTTTAATATATAGCACATGTACACTTAATAGGAGAGAGAATGAAGATATGATTGAATATTTTTTGGAAAAACATAAAGATTTTAAATTGGTACCTGCAGAGAACTACATACCACGAAAGTGTACTGCGAATGGCTACCTAAAGACTTTACCCTTCAAAGATAATATGGATGGTGCTTTTGCAGCGAAATTACAAAAGGATAAAGGAGTTTGATATGAAAAAATTATTGTCTTTATTGATTTCGCTAGGAATTTTACTCATGATCTTTTTATTAGCCTTTTTTGGAACAGATATTGTCATGAAAATTGTTGTTGGTCATAGAAATGAGGTCAGAGTCCCCGATTTGGGAAATATGCACTTTGATGTAGCTAGGAAAAAGTGTAAAAAAATTAATTTGTATCTAAAAGAGATCGAGCTTGTTAATAATGAAGATATAGAGAAAAACTATATTATTTCTCAAAATCCAAATCCTGCGATTATGACTAAAAAAAATAGGACTATTGAAGTGGTTGTAAGTAATGGTCCAGCTATGATACGCACTCCATTTTTAGAGAATCTAACCGTCTTACAAGCAAAATTGAAACTGGAAAATACTGGGCTCCACTTAGGTGAAAAGATTTATAGATATTCAGAAGAGGTTACTAAAGATAAAGTTATTTATTCTCAACCTATGGCTGAGGAATTGATCGCTAAGAATAGTGAAGTTAAAATCGTTGTGAGTTTAGGAAAATTTAGCAATTCCTCTTCTTCAAAAGATAAATGGAAGAATATGCTAGAAGATCAGTAATTATTTTGATGATATAGTTTATAACATTAGAGAGAAAAGACATCAAACTACTGGATATTTTCGATTATTATTACAAAAATAGTTAAGCCAAACGCATAAAAATAACCCATAAATTTCATACCAAAAAACCAAAGAATTTAATAATATCTATAACACATTGCTATATAGGAAGATACGGCCTTAATCAAACTTTTGAAATTCCGACGATAAAATCATCTAACTTTCTGCAAATAAATTAGTTGACACATATGAGCTCAAAATAGTAATAGTACTAAATAAAGCGCGATTATAATATTGATATTTAAATACAAAATGAAGAGGTATAATTATGAAGAAAGTTAAATATACTGCAGATAATATAAAAGTCTTAAAAGGTCTTCAAGCAGTGCGAAAACGTCCAGCAATGTATATTGGGGGAACAACTCAGAGGGGTTTACATCATCTTGTTTATGAAGTTGTAGATAATAGTATAGATGAAGCTCTGGGTGGATATTGTGATAAAATTGAGATTATAATTAATAAAGATGGAAGTGTCTCAATTGAGGATAATGGTCGAGGTATTCCTGTCGAGCGTCATGGTACTGAAGAAGTTCCTGCAGTCCAAGTAGTAATGACCGTATTACATGCGGGAGGTAAATTTGATGATAAATCATATAAAGTTTCTGGAGGTTTGCACGGAGTAGGTGTCTCAGTAGTGAATGCTCTTGCTAAACGATTGGATGTAGAGATTTACAAAAATGGAAACATTTATCATCAATATTACGAAAAGGGTTTACCAAAAAAAGATCTAGATATAAAAGGGAAAACTGATAAATCCGGAACTAAGGTTACTTTTACTCCAGATGAAACTATTTTTGAAGTAACTCAGTTTAGTTTTGAGTATCTATCTACTCGTTTACGTGAATTAGCCTTTCTGAATCGTGGTGTTCATATTATTTTACGAGATGATATAACTGGTAAAGAACATACCTTTAAATATGATGGTGGAATCGTTTCTTTTGTAAAATATTTAAACGAAAATAAAAAAGCTTTATTTCCTGAACCAATATTTATCAGTGGTAAAAGAGATGGAACGGAGTTTGAAGTATCCATCCAATACAATGAAGGATTTCAAGCAAATATTAACAGTTTTGCTAATAATATCCACACTATAGAAGGTGGAACGCATTTGAGTGGTTTTAAATCTGCTCTTACGCGTTCTATTAATAATTACATAAAGAATGAAAATCTACTTAAAAATGAGAAAGTATCACCTTCCGGTCGAGATATCAGAGAAGGTATTACAGCAGTAATAAGTGTAAAATTAAAAGATCCGCAATTTGAGGGACAAACAAAAACAAAGTTACAAAATAGTGAGATTGATGGGATAATTAGTTCTATCGTTTATGAGAAATTGAATGAATTCTTAGAAGAAAATCCAAAAACTGCTAAGCATGTTGCTACTAAGGCAATTCTGGGTGCTCGTTCTCGAGAAGCTGCTCGCAAAGCTAGAGAGCTTACCAGGAGAAAATCAGTATTGGAAAGCGGTAGCTTACCAGGAAAACTTGCTGATTGCTCTATACAAGATCCTTCTCAAACTGAGATATTTTTAGTTGAGGGAGATTCTGCTGGTGGTTCTGCTAAAATGGGTAGGGACAGAACATTCCAAGCTATTTTACCACTTTGGGGAAAAATGTTGAATACAGAAAAAGCCAGAATTGATAGAGTTCTTAATAATGATAAGATCCAGCCGGTGATACTAGCACTTGGAGCTGGGATAGGTGAGGAATTTGATATTTCAAAATTGAGATATAACAAAGTGATAATTATGGCAGATGCCGATGTAGATGGTCAGCACATTGCGACGTTGCTTCTCACATTTTTCTTCCGATACATGAGACCTTTAGTAGAAAATGGACATGTTTATGTAGCTAGACCTCCTTTGTTTCTTGTCCAAAAAGGAAGAGCGAAAAGATATGTTTATTCAGAAGATGAACGTGATAAGACTATTGAGGATATGGGAACTCGTGGTTTACATACTCAGCGTTATAAAGGATTGGGTGAGATGAATGCTGATCAACTGTGGGACACAACTTTAGATCCTTCAAAACGTATTTTAACTGCTGTAAGAATTGATGATGCAATTGAAGCTGATAGAATGTTCACTATTCTTATGGGTGATGAAGTGAAACCGCGAAGAGAATTTATACAGTCTAATGCTAAATATGTCGATATAGAAGATATTTCATAGAAAGAGGTAAATTATGATACATGATAGATCAAGAATAGAAATAGTAGAAATAGAAGATATTCTGAAACAGTCCTATTTAGAATATTCAATGAGCGTGATTGTTTCAAGAGCTTTACCGGATGTTAGAGATGGTCTAAAGCCCTCTCAAAGAAGGATTCTTTATGCAATGAATCAATTAAATCTTAAACCTGGAAAGGGGTATAGAAAATGTGCTAAAATTGCAGGTGATACATCAGGTAACTTTCATCCTCACGGTGAGCAGGTAGTATATCCCACAATGGTAAGAATGGCTCAACCCTGGAGTTTACGTTATATGCTGGTTGAAGGGCAAGGAAACTTTGGATCTCAAGATGGAGATCCACCTGCAGCTATGCGTTATACGGAAGCTCGTCTGCAAAAAGAAGCAATCGATCTGATGGACGATATCGACAAAGATACTGTAGATTTCCATCCAAATTATGATGATACTAGAGAAGAACCATCTGTATTCCCAGCTAGATTTCCTAATCTAATAGTTAATGGATCTTCAGGGATAGCTGTAGGTATGGCAACCAATATGGCTCCACATAATATTTCGGAAGTCTGTGATGGGATTAATGCATATGTAGATAATCCGGATATGGAACCATTAGATTTTATGAAATATATCAAAGGTCCAGATTTCCCAACTGGAGGTTATATCATTGGGAAAAAAGGTATTGAAGACTATTTTAAAACAGGACGCGGTCGTGTGGTTATGCGCGGTAAAGCTGCTATAGAAAAAAAGAATAATAATTCTGAGATGATCGTGATCACAGAAATTCCCTACATGTTAAACAAAAAAACTCTAATTGAAAAAATAGTTAAAGTTGTAAAATCAAAAAAAATTGAAGGGATTAGTGATGTAAGAGATGAATCTGGACGTCAAGGAATGCGGTTAGTAATCACGGTGAAACGTAATTACGAAGCTGATACTGTTTTGCAACAATTATACAAGTATACTCAATTACAAACTAGCTTTAGTGTCAATAGCAGAGCCTTAGTTAATGGTGAACCAAAACTTCTTAACATGTTTGATCTTGTAAGTAATTATGTTGATTTCCGACATGAAGTAGTGGTTCGAAGAACTAAATATGAACTCGATAAAGCTGAAAAAAGAATGCATATTCTAGAGGGCTATAGAATTGCATTAGATAACATAGATAAGATCATTAAGACAATTAGAGGTTCTAAAACCACTGATGAAGCAAAAACCAAACTGCAAGAAAATTTTGAACTTTCCGAAATACAGGCAAAAGCTATTCTCGATATGAGATTGCAAAAGTTAACTGGATTAGAGAGAGAAAAGATCGAGGAAGAATATACCGAAATTGTAAAAACTGTTAAAGATCTCAAAGAGATATTAGATAAACGTGAACTTAGAATGGGTATTATTAAAGAGGAAGTTTCAGATATAGAGAAGAAATATAAGGACCTACGTAGATCAACAATTCTGGAAGGTTCCGCTGACATCAATACTGAGGATATGATCGCTGATGAAGACATGGTTGTTACGATCTCTCATCAAGGTTATATCAAGCGTCTTCCAATCAGAACATATCGAAAACAGGGAAGAGGTGGGAAAGGACTTTCCGGAAGCAATCTAAAAGATGATGACTTTATTGAGAGTATTTTTGTAGCTTCTACTCATGCTTACATATTATGCTTTACTGATTTTGGTAAATGCCATTGGCTCAAAGTTCACCGAATCCCCAAAGTTGGTAGATTAGCTCGTGGAAAAGCAATTGTAAATTTATTACAATTAGAAAAAGATGAAAAGATCGAGGCTTATGTAACAGTTAGAGATTTTGAATCACCTTATTATGTGACAATGGCTACGAAAAACGGAAGAGTAAAAAAATCCGAATTGAAAGCTTTCTCTCATCCACGAGTTTCTGGCATTATTGCAATTAAACTTGTAGATGGAGATCAACTTATTGATGCTAGGATAACCGAAGGTGATAATGATATTCTTCTAGCAACAAGTAATGGTTATGCTAACCGGTTTCATGAAAGTGATGTGAGAGCCATGGGAAGAAACTCTCAAGGCGTTAAGGGAATTACACTACGCGAGAAAGATAAAGTTGTAGCTATGGTCATAATTAAAAGGGAAGGAACACTACTAGCTATCAGTGAAAATGGTTATGGTAAACGAACTGAGATTAGTGATTATAATGTTACAAAACGTGGTTCAAAAGGAGTAATTACTCTCAAAACTACAAAACGTAATGGTAGCCTGATCTCGCTATTAGAAGTTGTGGATAATGACGATCTAATGATAGTTACGAAAAATGGTATGATCATACGGCAAGCAGTAGATAAAGTTTCTGTGATAGGTAGGAACACTCAAGGTGTTAAATTGATCTCAATTAAAGATGATGATCAAGTATATGACCTCGCTCGTATCTTTTCGGAAGAAGTAGATGATGGGGATACAGAAGATAAAAAAGATGAAAAGAAAGATAAAGATGATGAGAACAAAGAAGATAAAAAGGATAAAACTATTTCTAAAAAGTCTGATAAGAAAGAAAAGAAACCTGAAAAAGTGAAAGAGAAAAAAAAGAGTAAGAAAAACAAAAAAAGTGG
>LSCM01000080.1 GCA_001577185.1 Cloacimonetes bacterium TCS62
TTTTTTTATTACAAATTACTTGCCTTATTAACTAGTTCCTTAATTTTAGCTAAAAAAATAATAAGGAGAATTTTATGGTTTTTAATATTCGTGATCGTAATTTTCTAAAGTTATTGGATTACAGTCCAAAAGAGATCAATTTTTTAATAGATCTGGCAGCAGAGCTCAAGAAAGCAAAATATGCTGGAACAGAGCAAGCTACTTTAACAGATAAAAATATTGCTTTAATATTCGAAAAATCATCAACACGCACAAGATGTGCATTTGAAGTTGCGGCGTTAGATCAAGGTGCTCACGTTACTTATTTGGGTCCAAGCGGCAGTCAGATTGGAACTAAGGAAACGATGAAAGATACCGCTAGAGTTTTGGGTAGAATGTATGAAGGTATTGAATATCGAGGTTTTGGACAGGATATTGTTGAAGAGTTAGGTAAATATGCAGGAGTACCAGTTTGGAACGGACTTACAACAGAATTTCACCCAACTCAAATTTTGGCAGATTTTCTTACAGCAAAAGAACACCTAAAGAAACCATTCGATAAGATGGTTTTTGCTTATGTAGGAGATGGAAGAAACAATATGGGTAATTCTTTACTTGTAGGTGGAGCTAAAATGGGAATGGATTTCAGGATAGTAGCACCTAAAGAAGTTCAACCAGAGCACACTTTGATAGAGCAATGCCAGGAAATCGCAAATGATACTGGAGCTAAAATAACCGTTACCGACAATATCGATGCAGGTGTAAAAGATGCTGATGTTATCTATACTGACGTTTGGGTATCGATGGGAGAAGCACCTGAAGTTTGGAAACAGAGAATTGATCTTTTAAAAAATTATCAGGTCACTAAAGAAATGATGGTAAAAACTGGAAATGAAAATGTGATCTTCATGCATTGTCTTCCTTCATTCCATAATTCTGAAACTAAGATCGGCAAAGAAATTTATGAGAAATTTGGAATTAGAGAGATGGAGGTTTCAGATGAAGTATTTGAAGGTGATAGATCCGTTGTATTCGATGAAGCAGAAAACAGAATGCACACGATAAAAGCAGTAATGGTAGCAACATTGGGAAAATAAAACTTAGTTAACCGAGTTAAATCTCGTTTTTGTTATGAAATCGATTTTTTTTAGTTTCCTTTTTATTCTATTACTCTTCCCTATTTTGTTAAATTCTTATATTTTCGAGGTGGATAGAAGAGAATCGATGGTTTATTTATCAACTGCTCTAGCATTTGATCTGAGTAATAATTATTTTGATCGTCAACTAATAGATAAACCTTCCGATCTAGAGTTGAATTCTCTTTCTGAAAATAATGTAATAATATTTGATAGAATTGCTTTCCAACCTTATTCTAAAAAACTAAAACTATATAGTGATTATGCAGCTTATTTTAATATAGGTGCTACTTTGTATGCTGTCTATGAAGATGATCTAGATGTTATCTCTGATAATTTATTTGTTCTAAGTGAAATTCTGATAACTCAAAGCGCAATTACAAAATGGATAAAAACTCTCTCTCACCGTTTTCGCCCATTTGTTTATGATGAAGATATTTCATTAGATAAAAAAAAACAGCGCAATAGTCAACATTCATTTCCTTCTATGCATAGTTCTACTGTTTTCGCATCTGCTACATATGGATACTATTATTATTCACAGCAAAATGGAAGAAATTATTATATGATGACGGTGTTATATGGCTCAGCTGCGGCAACATCTATTTTAAGAGTTGCTTCTGCCCAACATTTTCCATCAGATGTTGTTGCTGGTGCTGTAATCGGTAGTAGTATCAGCTACTTTATTTGTAAATTTCACCAAAATAAAAATATTTCGATATCGCTTAATCCAAATAAATTTAAAATTTCTTACAAATTTTAGTTAAATAATTCTTAGGCAGCAGATTAAAACTTAATAAGTTTGAATTTCAAATAGTCGTGAACAGTTAGTTCAAATTCCATTTTTTACATTGTTCTATTCTCTTTCCATCATCACCTTGTGTTTCATCATAGGCAAAGCTTTTAAGTAGTTCACATGGGAATTCTTCACATTCTCCACAATTAGCAAGTTCTTTATTTTCACAACAAGATTTCACAGGACACTCTTCACCCCAAAATGGTTTAGAGATCTTTATGCATCCTGCACAATTCATCTTTTCCTTATAATCGCATTCACTACATATGAGCCCACATCGAGATTCGATCATTTTACTACCATCTACATCTTTTGAAACTTCTTCACTCTATCTTCAACCAACTTTCTGATCTCTTTAAGCCTCTTTTCAGTTTCTGCTTCAAAGCGTAAAACTAATACCGGTGTAGTATTAGAAGCGCGGCAAAGCGCCCAACCATCATCAAAAGTTATTCGCATACCATCAATATCGTTCACATCGTAGCCTTCCTTGATGAAAGAATCACGAATTTTAGCAACCAGTTGAAATTTTCTTTCATCACTACTTTCAATATGTAGTTCGGGTGTATTGTACATCTTTGGTTGATCTTCTAAGAAGCGACTAACTGGTATGTCCATTTTACTAATGATCTCAACGAATCTAGCACTAACATAAATAGCATCATCAAAACCAAGAAAGCGGTCCTTTAAAAAAACGTGTCCACTCATCTCTCCACTCATCAGTAGGTTTTCTTCCTGCATCTTGCTTTTTATGTTGGCATGTCCAGTTTTGTACATCATAGGAATACCACCATGTTTTTTTACATCATCAAAGAAATTTTTAGAGCATTTTACATCTCCGATAATCTTTTCTCCAGGATTATCTTTCAAAAAATCACGAGCTATGATATTCAAAATTTGATCACCGTACAACATTTTTCCATTTTCATCTACAACACCAATTCTATCAGCATCACCATCTAAACCTAAACCAACTTCTGCGTCAGATTTTTTAATTTCATCTATCAAGTCACCCATATATTTTTCAACTGTCGGATCGGGATGATGATTGGGAAAAGTACCATCCGGTTCACAATACATCTCTTTTACTTCACAGCCCAATCTTCTCAGAACTGCCGGTAGATAGGGTCCACCAGCACCGTTACCACCATCTACAATTACTTTTACAGGTCTTTTGAGTTCAATACTATCCACAATATAATTCATGTATAACTTATGCATATTGTCATTTGTAGCTAAAGAGCCATTTCCAGTTTCAAAATCCTCTGTTTGTATAAGCTTAAGTATCTCTTGAATCTGCTCTCCATAAACGCTTTGCAAACCTTTATTGAGTTTTATACCATTATATCCAGCTGGATTATGACTAGCAGTGATCATCACTCCGCCATCAGTTTTTAGTTTCCAAATTGAAAAGTAAAGAACAGGGGTTGCCATAATACCAACATCGATCACATCAATACCCGTCTCACGCATTCCTTGGATAAAAGATTTTTTAAAGGCAGGTGTGCTTAAACGCGCATCACCCCCAATGCATGCTGTTTTTAAGTTTTTTCTTCTTAAGAATGTCCCATAGCCTTTTCCTATTTGATAAAGAACATTTTCATCTAGATCTTTATCAACTAATCCTCTTATATCATACTGTCTAAAAATACTATCATTTACCATAACTCAACCTCCTTATAAATAACTTTTAATTCACCTATAAAACCCAAAGTTACATCTTTCTATCACTTTTTAGATAATTTTCTAATATTGGGAATAACTTCTTTAAAGCACGTGCACGATGACTGATCTTCTCCTTTTCAGCTCTCGTCATTTCTCCAAAAGTTTTTCCAGTTTTATTTGCTCTAAAAATAGCATCATATCCAAAACCATTTTCACCGAATTCTCGTTTTGTGATCTTACCTTGTACATTTCCATTCAAAGTTTCAACAACACCGTCAGGAGTAGCAAATGCAACAACAGTTCGGAATTCTGCCATACGTTCTTTTTTTCCTTTCATTAAACGTAACATTTTTTCCCGATTGTCTTTATAAGAACAATTCTTACCTGCAAATCGAGCCGAGAATACTCCTGGCTCACCATCTAAGGATTCAACAAATAATCCAGTATCATCAGCAATTGAAGCTAATCTCGAAAACTCAGCACATTCTTGTGCCTTCTTTATAGCATTTCCTGAAATCGTATCTTGATCCTCGATAACTTCCGGCATATTTGGAAAATCTGCAACTGTGAAAATTTCCAAGTCTAAATTTTTCAGCAGTTGCCTTATCTCTTTTACTTTATCTTTATTTCTCGTTGCTAGAAGTACTTTTTTCATTTACCCGTCTCAACCACTTTTTAATTTTACGTAAAACATTTTTATCTAAGAATTGTTCTGCTGTATGAGTAATTTTCTGCATGAGTTCCAATACATCGTCATCTCCACTCCAATTATCTTGAACAATTTCCTTATCCAATTCATTTAATATCATATTTAGTCCAAAAACAACTAAAACAAGATCATCCATATAACCGAATACCGGAATAAAATCGGGGATAATATCAATTGGAGAAATTATATATGCAATTATACCTCCAATAATAAACTTTTGAGATTTTGCTACTCTTTTATCGACAGATAACCTACAAAGCATAATAAAGAAATCCGGTAAACTTAATAAGTATTCAGCAAATTTACCAGCATCTTTACCTACTTTGTCTGTAGTAAATTTCTTAAATTTTGCACGAAGTTTTTCATAAAAAGCTAGTTTTTTTTCACTTACCTTTTCTTCATTCTTTTGCTCTTCTTCTACAACGATTTCGTCACTCATGAATCCTCCCTTAAATTAATATCTCAAGCTTTTCTATTCTTCCACATAAATACTATCTATATTAGTATATTCTGTCAAATTACCACCAGCAAATGCATTAACTCTATAGAAATTATAAGCTCCTATGATTGCATTTAAATCTGAATAAGCATTATTATTTTCTTCAACAGATGCAATCAAGTTAAATTCATCTCCTACTCTTCGTTCAATTCTAAATCCTTCTTCACCATCAGAATTATCTGACCAATTTAGAATCACACCTGATTCTAGATTAAGATCGAGAGCTGTAGGGCTTTCGAATTCTATAGAGCAACTAACTTCAGCATGTGGTGACTGTTGATCAACTTTAAATGAATAAATTTTGAAATAAACTATGTTCCATTCGTTTCTGTAATCCAACGTATCAATATATGAGTTTGCATCTTCAGGAAGTATATTAACATTCACCCAATCATAATTGTCAACTTTTCTTTCGATTTTATATCCTTCCTCTTCGGTACTTTCGTCCACCCATTCAAGTTGGAAATTCATAACATTTAACTGAGTCACAGAAACATCAGAAGGAATTTCTAAATTATATGACGGTTCCGTAGTTTCTTCCGAACATCCTATTAACAGTAATATCCCCAAGATAAAGGGAACTATCAATTTTCTCATACAACCTCCAGGATTTAAAGATCTGCTAAGATCGTTTTTGTTTTGTCTAATTTTGTTTTTACTTCGGTATATTTATCCTTTTCTTTGGAAACAATCTTTTCAGGTGCATTTGCTATAAATTTAGGATTATTTAGTTTTCCATTTATTTTTTTCAATTCATTATCGAGTTTATCGACTTGTCTTTGCAGTTTATCTCTTTCCTTATCAAGATCGATAAGTCCTGATAAAGGAAGATAGATTTCAATATTTTGAACTACTGCAGCAATTGAAGATTTTGGTTTTTTCAAGTCAGTTTCAGCTTCAATTTCAATCACTTTTGCTAATTTTTCCAAATAATTCTCATATTCTTTAAAAAGAACTATCTGCTCATTATCATGAACTTTGATAAAGATCTTTATCTCTTTGGCAGGAGAAAGGTTAACTTGCTTTCGAAGATTTCTGATTGCTGTTATAGTTTCTTGTATAAAAGTCATTTCCTTGTCAATTTTAGTATCTATAAATGTTTCATCACATTTAGGGTAGTTTGCAATAACAAGCGAATCTTCCGAAAGTTGAAAATGATCTGTAATACCACTAAAAACTTCTTGAGTGATAAAAGGCATTATTGGTTGTAACATTCTCATTGAATTTTGCATTACATCCAGAAGAATATATTTTGCTGTTAATTGCTGCTTTTTATCCTCATCTGAATAAATTCTATCTTTCGAAAGCTCCAAATACCAGCTACAGAATTCATTCCAAATAAAATTCATAAGACAATTAGCAACATCATTGAATCTAAGAGAATCATAATATTCTGTCGTTTCTTTAATAACTTCATTAAGTCTACTGTAAATCCATTTATCTGCAAGTTCTAATTGAAATCCATCCCTACCGTTCATTAGGTCATCCCTCTTTGGAAGTTTCTTGATGTTTTCTGCATTCATCATAATATAACGGTAGGCATTCCAAATTTTATTAGCAAAATTTCT
>LSCM01000081.1 GCA_001577185.1 Cloacimonetes bacterium TCS62
ATATAATTCTCCAAGAAACTTGATATATGTTCAAGATATTTAACCACAGCTCGATCTTTATTTTTAAATTCTTCAGGTAAGATCATCTTTTCAAAGATCAATTTGTGTGAGCCATCCTGATTTCTAAAAGCAATAGCAGGTACAACCGGACATCCAGTTTTTAAAGATATCTTCGCAGCTCCCACGTAAGTCGGTGCTGTATAGCCAAGAAATTTTGTTTGAACACCACGTTTACCCGCACTTTGATCTATCATGACAGCAATGATATAATTATTTTTAAGTAATCTTAAGATGGGGCGAAGAGCCTTTTTCTGATCTATCAAAGTTACATCTTCTTCCAAACTACGGTTATAGGTAAAATCGTGGAAGTATTTATTTCTTTGTTTTTTTATGATAACACTCAGGTTAAAGAATTGGGCTATGTATTCCCCTGCCAGTTGCCAATTCCCAAAATGACCAGAAGCAAGAATCACACCTTTGTTCATATTCACAGCCTCTTCCAGATTCTCCCAACCTTTTGTAGATACACTTTTAAAGAGTTTTTTATTCTTGCCAAAATATATTTCGGCAGTAGTAATACCCATATTATAATATATTTTCTTCAAAACGCTCTGAAGTCGTTTCTTGGTTATTTGTGGGAAGATCTTTCTGATCTGCCTTTTTGCAACTTTTTTTCTAATACCTATTTTGTACCCTACCACTGCAAATAGTTTTCCTAAAAATAATCTGGTAAAACTATAGGGGAATAGTTTCATTATGCGAACAAACATTATAAAAAATATAAATTCCACTTTGCTTTGAAACTTCTTATTCATTATATCCTCTTCTTCAATCTCGGAAATTATTACAAATTAACGATTTCAAAACTTAAACATAGAACAATTTATGCAATAAATAAATTATTTAATTTCTTTTCTTGACTCTAGTGAATACAATAAAATAGTAAAAAAAATTTTAAGGAGTAGTTTTGAATATATTAGCTTTATGTACTACATCAACATCAGGTAGTATTGCAATTTACAAAGAAAATAAAATATCATTCATTAGTTATTTAGATATACGAATAACTCATTCTGAAAGATTGTTACCTCAGATCGATTTTGGTTTAAAACAGGCTAAGTTGGATATTTCTGAAATTGATCTTGTAACAATTGCAAATGGTCCAGGTTCTTTTACAGGCATAAGAATCGGACTAGCAACAGCAAAGGGTATTTGCTTGGCAAATAAGATCCCGCTAAAACCAGTCAACACTCTTAAGCTTTTAGCACATAATCTTAAAGAAACAGATAGAGATATTCTGCCAATGATAGATGCTAAAATGCGGGAAATTTACGCTGCTTTATATTCCCATGATCATAAACAGATAATCGCTCCACAAAATGCTAAACCCAAGGAATTTTTAGAGCAAATTGATCGTCCTGTTATCTTACTGGGAGATGCTACGTACAAATATTCTGAAATTATTAAGAACTCCTCTCTTGACTATAAGTTTGCTTTTATACATCAAAATATACCAATCGCTTCTGCACTTATTAGCATTGCTTTGAAAGAGCCTATAGATGATTATGATTTTGATTTTATTTCGGATCTTGAACCATACTATTTACGAAAATCACAAGCAGAATTAGCAAAAAAAAGGAAGAAAAATGAACAATAGACCAAATTGGCATCAATACTTTATGAAAATGGCATTTTTAATAGCTGAAAGATCAACATGTTTGCGCCGGAAAGTAGGAGCGTTAATTATCAGAGATAACCAGATCTTATCAACAGGATACAATGGCGCACCCAAACATATTAGACATTGTTCTGTAACCGGTTGTTTAAGAGAAAAACTAAACGTTCCTTCTGGGGAAAGACATGAATTATGCAGAGGTGTACACGCTGAACAAAATGCGATAGTACAAGCAGCTGTAAATGGTGTATCAATTGCAAATGGATCGATATATTGTACAAATCAGCCTTGTTCTATTTGTGCTAAACTTTTAATAAATTCTGAGATAAAAACCATCTATATTGCTAATACCTATAAAGATGAACTTGCTATGGAGATGCTGAAGGAAGCAGATATAGATATGAATTTAGTAGATATTGATTCGAGAAATTTGAAGAGGATCATTTAGAGTAATTACGAAAAAATTGAGGAAGACCGTCTTGAGCTTCAGCTAAGGTTGATAAATCTTCCTAAGTAAGAATTAATAATATAACAAAAATTACAGTTAGTAGATCAAAAATCAGAAAGTCAAGCAAAATAACAGTTCTAAATCTACACATTTTATTCTTTCATACTGCACTATATTTCATTGAAAGCAATAAATTTAGCAAGCGAAACTATGGATTTGAGATAAGAATTGCTCTCTAGCAAGCAATTTTGTTGAGCAAAAAAAAGAGCGATCTTTCGACCGCTCAAATTAATAATTTACTTTTTTATTTAGAGACTATTTCCATTCCTTTTTTTATAGCTTTTAAATTTGCTTTCAAAAGTTCAGGATTTTTCTTTTCTAAAAACTCTGTAAGATCTTTTTCTAAAGTCTCGTATTTAACTAAACCAGTTTTACCGATAACAATCCCGATAGCAACCATATTTAGCACAATCATACTACCGATCTCTTTCGCTATGGTATTCATTGGAGCTTCAATTATAGTAATATCATCTCTCTCAGTGCCATGAGGACACATATCCTTATTTGCTACGAGTAATCCACCTTTTTTAATATTAGGTGCAAACTTATCGATCGAAGGTTGATTTAATGCTACCAAGATATCTGGATACGAAACTATGGGAGAAGCTATAGGTTTCTCAGAAATTATAGCAGATACATTTGCAGTTCCACCTCGCATTTCCGGACCATAAGAAGGAAGCCAAGAAACATTTAGATCTTCTGCCATACCAGCTTTTGCTAAAAACTTTCCAATTGTAAGTGCACCTTGTCCACCAAAACCGGAGCAAATCAATTCAGTTGTCATTATTCTCCTCCTTCTTCTTTAGCTTTATCTCGGAAATTCTTTACGGTGAAATTAGGTAACATATTTTCTTTTGCCCAATTTATTGCATCTTTTGCATCCATACCCCAATTTGTTGGGCAGGTAGATACAAATTCTACAAAAGTAAATCCTCTCTCTTCTTTATTATACCGCAGAGCTTTTTTCACAACCTTCTTTGCTTTAAGTATATCTTGTGGAGAAAGTAATGAAACTCGTTCAATAAAATATGGTGAATCTAGTGAATCAAGTAACTCACATACTTTGATCGGATAACCGATATCTTTCTCATCACGGCCATAAGGTGAAGTTGTAGTTTTCATACCAGGTAATGTAGTAGGTGCCATTTGCCCGCCGGTCATTCCATAAATCGCATTATTTACAAAAAATACTGTAATATGTTCACCACGATTAGCTGCATGAATGATCTCAGCAGTACCGATAGCTGCGAGATCTCCGTCACCTTGGTAAGTAAATACATGCATATCTGGTCTTGCTCGTTTCATGCCAGTTGCAAGTGCAGGTGCTCTACCATGAGCTGCTTCTGCCATATCGCAATCAAAAAATTTATAGGCAAAGACTGAGCAACCAACTGGAGCAACTCCCATCATCATGTTCCTCATCTCCAGTTCATCCATTGCTTCAGCGATCAATCTATGTGAAATACCATGAGTACATCCAGGGCAATATGTAAATTGTAGGTCTGTAAGTGATTCTGGTCTTTTTGCAATAACTTCCATGATTCCTCCTATTTTTCCAAGATCTTTGCTTTTACTTCTTCAGGTGTGAATAGAATTCCGCCAACTTTTCCTAAGAACTCAACCGGTAAAGTTCCGTTCACAGCTAATTTCACATCTTCGATCATCTGACCAAGATTTAATTCACAGACAACAACTTTCTTAACTTTTTCATGAAGAGCTTTGCTAATTGCTTCATATGGATAAGGCCAAACAGTGATAGGTCTAATAAGTCCAACGCTTGTGCCTTCTGCTTTGAGCTCATCAATTGCAGATTTAGCAATTCGGGCAGCAGTACCAAATGCAACTAGAACTACTTCATTGTCATCAGAAATATTATATTCTTCATGACGTTTTTCATTCTTTTCTATTTTATCGTATTTTTCTCCTAATTTAGTAACATGTTGCTCTAATACATTTGGATCGATCTCAAGAGAATTGATCTCATGATGATGATGATTAGGTTCATCTTCATTAGGATGAATGCACCAATCAAAATGCTGCTCATCAAGTTTCTTCATCTCTTCATCTGTTTTTGGTTTCTTAAATTCAACCGGCTCCATCATTTGACCCAAAAGTCCATCTGATAATATCATAACCGGATTACGATATTTATCGGCAAGTTCAAAGGCGAGATCCGCCATGTCGGCAAATTCTTGAACTGTACTTGGTGCAACTACAATTGTCTTATAATCACCATGGCCACCACCTTTTGTAGCTTGAAAATAATCTCCCTGAGCAGGTTGAATATCACCAAGACCCGGACCACCTCTTTGCACATTCACTATCACAGCTGGTAAATTAGCACCTGCTATATAAGAAATACCTTCCATTTTTAAAGATATTCCCGGTGAAGAAGATGAGGTCATAACTCTTTTTCCGCATCCGGATGCACCATAAACCATATTGATAGCAGCGACTTCGCTTTCAGCTTGTACAAAAGTACCATCTACTTTAGACATCATTTTTGCCATATATTCTATTAACTCACTTTGGGGTGTTATTGGATAAGCAAAATAAAGCCGACAGCCAGCACGGAGTGCAGCTTCTGCCACAGCTTCATTACCCTTCATTAAAACTTTCTCACTCATATATTCCTCCAATTATTTTTCGATTGTGATCGCAACATCTGGACAAGATACATAACATAACTTACATGCTATACACGATTCTTGGTCAAAACACTCTGCGTAATGATAACCTTTAGAATTGATCTTTTTTGAAAAGCGTATAATTTCTTTTGGACAAGCTGGGATACATAATCCGCAACCTTTACACATTTCCGCGTCAACGGTCATTCTTGCCATAATCGTCTCCTTATATTTTATATTTTTTTATGTTATGTAAAGTTTTAATTATTCTTAATTTGTCAACCTGATATTATAAAAGAAAATAATAGTGTTCATTTATTTATAGATCATTTTAAAAAAATTTAAAATATCATGCGCGTTGTAATATTTCCCAAGTAAACTTTTTTAGAAGTTCAAATCCTTCTTTTTAAAATCAATAATGGCAATCTTATAACTTTTAATTCTAATTGATATCTACATCAAAAATACCGTCGTTTACAGCGGTAGTACAGATCACGTAATCCCGAATTAATAAAATTTAAAATTCTCTAATTTCATCTGTTTAGAAAGATCCCATTCTCCTGGTTGCCAATTACGAACATGTACTAACGGATCGTCTCCTCTGAAGTCAATCAATAAAAATAGATAACCTTCATCTTTGTAAGTAGATGAATAGTAATTCTGTTTCATAGAAACACCATAAACACTGTCCACAGGTGCTACTTCTATATTGAATGTATCGAACTGTAACCAAACAAATTTATTGCGTTTGAATACTTCTTTCTGGCTGGCAATATGTTCCTGTTTGGTTTTCTTGAAATAAACGATCTTTTCATCAGAAAAATCAGTAGAGATCTCATGATCCAACTTTACGCGTTTTATTACTTTTCCTGTTATAATTATTGCATCTTCAGAATAGAGTGTTTCCACATCTTCTATGTTCTTAGTTGTATAAGAAGTTTTATAATTTTCTAAAAACTTAATAGCTATCTGACGGTAATCCCAGTCACCTGCAGCTGTACCACGATTTTTAAATAATTTATGAAGGGCAGGATTTATGGTATAACCAAAATTGTAGATCTTGCCGGTATCATCAAAATCTATTACTATAGTTTCATTTCTGGTAGGAAATCCTGTACAGCTCACTGATACGCCAAACTGTCTTGCTTCCCAACCTGTATTAGTTTTATTTATTTGTACCTTTTGCGGATATTTAAGCAGTTTTGTATGATTATTTAAAATTACCTTATTCATTCGATTTGCTATTGTTTTATCTGTAAATATCGATTTATCTTCCAAATACTCATTTTCCAACATCATGATCAATTTATACAAATTGTGAGCAAATTTATCAACAACAGGACATTTATCAGCATTTGTGAATTCTATATTCAGATCATCTATCAGGCGTTTCTT
>LSCM01000082.1 GCA_001577185.1 Cloacimonetes bacterium TCS62
TAAGATTCTTCCCGCGCAATACCTTTTTTGGAAAGTTCCAAAAGTAAAACTTGTGAAAATATAAGTCCATTAGTAAGTTTGATATTATCCATCATTTTTGAAGGATAGATCAACAAATTTTCAATAAGAGGGATCATTTTATTAAGCATGTAATTCAGCAATATTGTAGAATCGGGCAAGATAATACGTTCAACTGAAGAATGGCTAATATCTCTCTCATGCCACAGAGCATTATTTTCAATAGCAGAAAGGGCATTTGTTCGCAATAATTTAGCTAAGCCGCACATCCTTTCTGTTATGATAGGATTTCTTTTATGAGGCATTGCCGATGAGCCCTTTTGACCGGGTGAAAAATTTTCTTCAACTTCTAGTACTTCTGTTTTTTGCAGATGTCTTATTTCAAGAGATATTTTTTCTATTGTAGAACCGATAATTGCGATAGTATTCATAAATTCTGAAATTCTATCACGTTGTATGACTTGTGTAGAAATATTTATTGGCTCAAGAGCTAGATGTGAACATGCTAATTTTTCAACTTCCGGAGATAGATGTGCGTAATTACCTACAGCTCCTGATATCTGTCCTACCGAAATAGCATCAACAGCATTTTTCATCCGTCTAATATTTCTTTGCATCTCATCAAACCAGAGAGCGAATTTTAAACCTAATGTTGTAGGTTCAGCGTGAATGCCATGTGAACGTCCGATGCACAGAGTTTTTTTGTGTTCTTTAGCCCGAATTTTAAGAATTTCAGAGAACTTTTCCAGATCACGCAGTATTAATTCACCAGCCTGTTTCAATTGGATCGAAGTGGCTGTATCTAAGACATCGGAAGAAGTCATACCATAATGTATCCAGCGAGAAGAGGGACCAACGAATTCAGCTACATTCGTTAGAAATGCTATGACGTCATGTTTGGTTGTTTTCTCGATCTCGATTACTCTATCTACATCAAAATCTGATTTCTCCACAATATTTTGAAGATCGTCATCTGGAATAATCTTTAGTTCATTCATTGCTTTACAAGCAGCAATTTCAACATCTAGCATACATTGAAATCTATTTTGCAGATCCCAGATTTTAGCCATCTCTTTTCTTGAATAACGTTTTATCATAGATACCTCTATTGTTTCATCATATTTAGGCTTATAAGATTCTATTGATTTAAATCTACATCGCCAGAGGAAATTTTATCAATTTGGATCATTGCTATTTTTTCATCTTTTTTTCTTAGTGTAATAAGTTTCAGCTCATTTATATATTCTAGTCTAATAAAGTATTTATCAAATTCAATGGATTTAATTTTCATATCATCACGGAATTTAATCGTATAGTTCTTCGAAATATAACTGCCATTTTCTAATATTTCTCTCTTATGCTTCATAATATCAAATAGATCAGAGAAATTCAATAATTTTATTTCATTTATATTAGGAAGATTAAGCTCGCCAGTTTGGACTACGTTCATTAGAGAATCGATGCTAACTGATAAAAATGGAGTTGCACTCATTCCCATTATGCCTGTATCATAAATATCAAATTTCACAGAATTTTCATCTTTTCTAATTGTAATGTTCTTTCGAAATCTAAGTGCTTTATAATTAAGTTCGATAAGACCATCAATTCTGAAGTTTTTTAAACTTTGTGCATGCTCTAGCAATAATATTTCTTTTTGAGCTGTTTCTGGTTTAGGTATAATTGAACAGCTAATAAAGATCATTAGCAATAAAGAGTAATATAGAAAGTTATTTTTTATTTTCATCTTTAAATAGAGTGAAAATACCAATAATACTGGTAATGAACATTATCGAGCATAGTATCTGTCCCATTGTCAAAAATCCAATTAAATGTCCAAGTTGTGCGTCGGGTTCTCTGTAGAATTCTATGAAAAAACGGAATAGACCATACAAGCCTATCCATGTCCAGAAAACCAATCCAGTTTGTTTACTTTTTTTAAATAAGATATAGGTTATCATGAAAAGAACTAAGCCTTCTAAAAGTGCTTCATATAATTGAGATGGATGACGGGTTAGTTTTGCAGGATCAGTTGGAAATATCATTGCCCAAGGTACATCGGTTTCTCTACCCCATAGTTCTGCATTGATAAAATTTCCAATTCTTCCCAAAAAAAGCGCGATAGATGCAAGAGGCATGACAGCATCTCCTAGTTTATAAAAGCTGTAATTATGTTTTTTACAAAATAGATAGCCAAAAATTATTACAGCAAGTGCTCCACCATGAAAAGACATACCACCTTTCCAGACAGCAAAGATCTCTAAAGGATGTGAGAAATAATATGAGATATTATAGAATAGTATGTAACCAATACGCCCACCGATTATAACCCCTAACATCATATCAAACATCAAAGTTTCATATTCTTCTTTTTTTAGTTTTATATTTTTGAGCTGGAAGTTCTTCTTGAGGAAAATATAAGCAATAAGAAAACCGAAAATATAAATTAATCCATACCAGCGGATTTCAAACATACCTAGCTTAACTATTGTGGGATTAATCTCAGGATATTTTATCATTAAGATCACCTAAAGGAATTTAAAATAATTTAGTTACTCAGTTCTTTTAATTTATTTAGCAAGATTTGAGCTAAATCTTCCGGATTTCCTTCATGTTTTTCTCCCTTTTTTTTGATCTCAGGTGAGAATATTTTTACAACTTGTGTTGGTGAACCGTTCAAACCAATATCGTTTTCATCAAGCTGAAGTATATCTGCACTCCAAGTTTTTAATTCTACTTTTTTTGCTTTGCGTTTCCCACGCAGAGAGGGAAGCCTTGGTTCATTTATATCTTTGATAACAGTTATCACGGCTGGTAGGGGCATATCGATTCTTTCGTAACCGTCTTCCATCAATCTTTGTAGGATTATTCGTTTATCTTTTACCTCTTCAATTTCTTTTGCAAATCCTACTTGAGGAAGTTCAAGATGAGTAGCTACACCAGGACCAACTTGAGCTGTGTCTCCATCAATTGCTTGCTGTCCAAATATGATCAGGTCATAAGTATTGATTTTATTTATTGCAGCTGCTAAAGTTAAACTAGTTGCCCAGGTGTCCGCACCAGCAAATTTTCTATCAGTAAGCAAGATTATTTCATCTACACCCATAGCCACCGAATCACGTAATGCTTTTTCTACTTGAGGTGGACCCATACTTATTGCTGTTATTTTACCACCATACTTTTCTTTTAAGCGTACAGCTTCTTCGATAGCATATAGATCAAAGGGATTTATTATACTTTCCACACCCTCTCTTATCAATGTGTTCGTCTCTGAATCAATCTTGATTTCTGTTGTATCAGGAACTTGTTTTATACATACAATGATATTCATTTTATTCCCTAAACATGATAAAATTCTTTAATTTTACTTATTACATAATTTTGTTGTTCATTGGTTATTTCCGAATAGATCGGTATGGAAATAACTTTTTTTGCAATATCTTCCGCATTAGGAAGATCACCTTTCTTATATTCGAGTTCGGAAAAACATTTTTGAATGTGTAATGGACGCGGATAATACACGGCACAACCAATATTATTATTCTTTAAGAAATTTAGTAATTCATCTCTTTTCTCTACCAGCAAAGTAAACTGGTTATAAATCGTATATGCTTTTTCGTGAATTATAGGCAGCTGGATATTGGGAATATCATTCATTTTTGAATAGTAATATTCTGCATTTTTTCTGCGATCGATTGACCATTTTTTCAGATGTGGAAGTTTCTTAAGTAGAACAGCTGCTTGCAGTGTATCCAAACGACTATTTAAGCCTACCCATTTATGATAATATTTAGGATTTTCTCCATGTACACGCAATTGTTTCAATCTACTTGCTAGTTCATTGTTGTTCGTTAAACACATTCCTGCATCGCCCATAGCTCCTAGATTTTTACTTGGGAAAAAGGATAATGTACCTATATCACCGATAGTACCAGCGACTTTTCCATCATATTTTGCTCCAATTCCTTGAGCATTGTCTTCAATAACCTTTAAGTCGTAGCGCTCAGCAATATCCATAATTTTATCCATCTCAGAAGGTTGGCCAAAAAGATGAACTGGTAAGATCGCTTTTGTTCTTGAATTGATCGCAGCTTCTATCTTGGTTGGATTTATGTTTAAAGTTTCATTATTAATATCAACAAAAACAGGTTTAGCTCCTACACGAATAATGGAGCTAGCAGAAGCAAAGAAAGTAAAAGGTGTGGTTATTACTTCATCTCCCTTATCGATTTCTAAAGCTTTAAGAGCCAAAACTAAAGCATCTGTTCCCGATGCACATCCAATAGCATTATTAACTGAGCAAAATTTTTCCATATTTTTTTCAAATTCAGCAACTTGTGGTCCTAATACATACTGATGTGAATTAAATACTTTTTCCATTTCAGCTTTGATCTCTTCAAGCAAATCTGTATATTGAGCATCTAGATCTAACAGAGGAACTCGCATTAAACTCTCCTATTCTTCAAAATAGTTAATTGTTCTGTTTAAAATTTGTTTTAGATTGTACTTTGGTTTGTAGTTTATATATTCTATGATTTTGGAAAGATCCGGTTTACGATGACGCATATCCTCAAATCCTTCTTCATAAGCATCTTCATATTTAATAAATTCGATCTTTGATCTACTATTTGTTAATTTCTTAATTTGATTTGCTAGCTCTTCGATAGAAATGCTTTTGTCATTACCAATATTAAATATTTCACCTTCAGCTTTTTTTTCATTCATTAACTTGATCATTCCATCAGTCACATCATCTACATCGCAAAAGCATCGAGTCTGTTTACCATCTCCATAAACTTCCAGTGGATGATTTAATAATGCATTTTTCACAAATTTTGGAATAACCATACCATATTGACCTGTTTGGCGAGGACCAACAGTATTAAAGCACCGAACAATAACTACCGGTAATTTTTTTTCTCTAAAATAAGCAAGTGCGAGAAATTCATCAATAGCTTTTGCAGAGCTATAGCTCCAACGAGAAATATGGGTCGATCCAAGTAATCTATCGGCTTCTTCTTTAAAAGGGATTGTATCATTTTTACCATAGATTTCCGAAGTTGAAGCAATAAGAACTTTTTTCTTGTATTTATTAGCAAATTCCAAAACGTTTTCTGTTCCAACAATATTTGTTTTTAGCGAAAGCAATGGATTATCAATTATATATTTCACTCCAACAGCAGCTGCTAAATGATATATCCTATCTGTCTTTTCGATCAATTTTTCCATTACCTCTCTATTTAGAATAGAATCGATAGTATAAGAAAAATCCTTCTTACGTACCAGATGTATTATATTAGAATATTTACCAGTTGAAAGATTGTCGATGACAGATACTTGATGACCATCCTTAAGAAGTTTTTCTGCAAGATGGGAACCTATAAATCCAGCTCCACCAGTTAATAATATTTTCATAAAATCTCCTAATTTCCAAGTACATTCGTTACAATTACAACGATTGTAGCTACTTCAGATACAATCCTAACTATATCTTTAGTTAGTTCCCAATAATCGATATCAGGTTTTTCTGGAATAAATATCATATCACCGGCTTCGATTGGAGTATCTTCATCGGGCTTGATCCATTTACCAGTGTCTGCTTTAATTATTCTTATTTTACCTTTTCTGGCATTCCAAGAATATCCACCGGATTGGCTGATATAATACATGTAATCTTTGCCAGGTACGTATGTTAATAAACCAGGATTGTTCACTTGTCCAGAAACTGAAACGGTTGATATCTGTTCAGGAACGTAAATTAAATCTTCATTTTTTAAATTCAAATTTTGCTCAGAATCTTCATTATTCCATAATTTTGAAAAGTCAACTGCTACTTTACCCTGCATCTGTCGGAGCTGAGTTTTAAAATATTCATACTCCATAACAGTCATCTCTTGGATATTCATCTTTTTTAATCTTTCAAATTCTGGATCAATTATATCTTCTTCACTCTTTCTTTGTAGAATTGCATAATCAAGATCTGCAGTAGTGGTTGGCCCACCACTTTTTTTCAAAATTTCAAATAATGTTGTTTTATCTTCATCAATTGCATAAGTACCTGGATATTTAATTTCTCCATTTATTTTTACAAATTTCTTTTGGTGAAATTCAGATTTTGAACGAATAAAAATCCTGTCATCATTTTGCAAAGTAAGATTTTCCGAACTTTGAGGATCTTCTAATATTTGCCCAAGATCAAATTCTATCTTTGTAGTTGTCTTTCCG
>LSCM01000083.1 GCA_001577185.1 Cloacimonetes bacterium TCS62
ATTGTTGGCGTGATGATCACATCAAAAATAGTAATATAGATTATTCTCTTACCTGCGTTATGTAATTTCCTAAAATCTAGATGGCTACCGATCGTAAGCCCGATGAAACCAAGAGCAAAGTCAGTGATAGGCGCAAATCCAGCAAATGCGTTCTTAGGGAAGATATTCAGTACGTAAGGTCCAATGATAATTCCACCAAGAATTTGTGCTGTTACAATTGGTATATGGAGTTTACGAGCTAATTTTGTACAGATATAACCAGTTAAAAGTATTACTGCTAAGATCAAGAGAGGATTTGTGTGTATGATCAAAGGTGTTTTATGCGTTATCCATGCTTGCAGTTGCTTAATAAAATTACTCATGCCTCTTCCCTATCATTAATTCAGATTATTTTTCCTTTAAGAGTCCAACCGACAGCATCAGTTATTTTCACCTTTACGAATTTCCCGATCAGTGATTTATCGCCGGGGAATACCGTGATCTTGAAGTCTCTGCTTTTTCCAGCCATCTCAGCATCTGATTTTTTGCTAACTTGTTCCACATATATCTCTTTAGTTTTCCCGATCTGCTCTCTATATTTTTTCAAAGTTATCTCTTCTTGCAGCTTGATCAGTTTCTGCAATCTTTCCAATCTGATTTTTTCATCAATTTGATCTTTAAATTCAGCTGCTTTTGTACCTTTTCGGGGAGAATATTTAAAAGTGAAGGCATAATCGAATTCGATATTTTTCATAAGGTCATATGTTTTTTGGAATTGCGAGTTTGTTTCACCTGGGAATCCTGCGATAACATCAGTTGTAATAGCTATCTCCGGCATTGCCTTCCGCAATTTTTTTGTAATATTAAGAAAATGTTCGGCAGTGTAGCCTCTATTCATCCTCTTTAGGATCGCATTATCTCCACTTTGTAATGCCAGGTGCAAATGTTCACAAACCTTATCTGATTCTGCCATAACTTGAATGACCTCATCAGAAAGATCTTTGGGATGGGAAGTTACAAAACGGATCCTCTCTATAGTTTCGATCTTGTTCACTTGTCGTAAAAGTTCTGCGAAATTGATATTATTATATTGATAAGAATTAACGTTCTGTCCTAGCAAGGTAATATCTTTAAAGCCTCTCTCCCCGGTCTTTTTGATCTCCTTTAAAATATCATCAATCGGCCTACTGCGTTCTCTACCACGAGTATAAGGTACGATACAATATGAGCAGAAATTATTACAACCACGCATAATTGTAACGAAAGCATTTAATTCTCCAGTATGCAGGGGATAAATATCTTCATATATTTCATCATCGTTAACTGCAGTTTTACTTTCAAAATCTAAGTTATCATTGCGAGGATTAATGATCTGAGGTAGTTGTTTATATTGATCTACTCCAACCACAAAATCGATTTTGGAATTTAGTTTGTTTAGCTTTTTCCCAAGTCTTTGCGCCATACAGCCGATCACACCGATCTTAACATCTTTTTCTTTTTTTCTGGACATTTCGTTGCTTATTCTTCCCAATACTCTATCTTCTGCATGTTGACGTACCGAGCAAGTATTAAAGAGTATCACATCAGCATCTGCTATTTTATTTACTATCTGATTACCTTTTGTATTCAAAATGGATGCTACAAGCTCACTATCAGCAACGTTCATCTGGCATCCGTAAGTTTCAATATAAATTTTCATTATCTTTTTTAATTCCTTAAAAGCGGTTAATTTAATAGAAATTTCTATCGTATAATTAAAGATTTAAATTCTTTTTCTTTCTCCTAGCAATACTATATCACGGAGTCTTTCAATATTTGCTGCATTCAGCCATTTCTTCTCAAAATTTAAATCCTGAACAATTTGGGCAATTGCGGCTAAAGATTGTAAATGGAAATTTCTTTCATCTTTGCTGCCGACTATCACGAATACGATTTGCACTTTTGGATTTTCTTCTGAAAAATAAATGCCTTCTTTACACCTGACCAAAAGAATATCAAATTCTTTTTCACCCTCTATGATCATGTGTGGAATAGCTAAATTTTCGGTGAGAACAGTTGTGCTTTCCTCTTCTCTTTGCATTAGTTTATTCATTAGACAATCCTCATCAAGCTCAAGATGAGTTGATAAATTTTGTGAGACCATCTCGAAGAGTTTTTCTTTGGTAATTGATTTTTTTATGTCTAGTATAATACACTTCTCAATTATGTGATCGAACCTATCTTTCTGAATATCTTCTCTTTCTCTAATTATATCTAATAATTCATCTTCCAAAGAATAGCCATTAAGATCTTTATCTTTCACTTTACGGATAAAATGTAGAAGTGCAGATTCTCTATTTGACCATATTCTTCCATAAAACCAGTACCAAGTTAAACCACTAATGATGAAAACTGCAGTTGTGATCAATGGTACAAAACCCATCTCAAAGATCAAAAATAAATAAGCTATAACAGCTGTTATCTGTAACCAAGGATAGAGAGGACTCTTAAACTTGGGTCTATAATTTTGAATACCACTTTCTCTCATTATAACAACAGAAACATTAACAAATATATAAAGTAAAATTTGCAATGTAGAGGCTGTTTTAACCAGGGTTTCTAGTGGTAAGAAAATTACTAAGATCATGAAACTACTGGTGAATATAATTGCGTTTACAGGAGTTTTAAGTTTTTTGTTAACTTTTCCGAAAAATTGTGGTAAAAGTCTATCCTTGCTCATTGCCATTGGATTTCTGGAAGCTGCCATTAATCCAGCGTTTGCTGTTGAGAAGAATGCTAGCAGAGCTGCTATCGATAACAGATACATTCCCGGCTTCCCACTGATCAAGTCTGCAGCGTCACTTATAGGTGTTAAGCTATACTGTTTCGGAGCTGTTGCAAGCAGGTTATCACCTAGAATCCCAACCGTTACAAACACAACAACAACATAAGCGATCGTAACGATAACAAATGCTGAGATCATACCAAGTGGAATATTACGGGAAGGATTTCTAACTTCGCCTGCTACACTTGCTATCTTAGTTAAACCTCCATAAGAAATAAATATCATTCCCGCTGTCATAAATAGTGTTTTCAGATCTGTGGTCATGAATTTATCAAAATTCCTATTATCAACAGATGGAATACCTTTAGTAATATAGAAGATCAAGAGAGCAAGTAATCCCAAAACCATAACGATCTGCAATCTACCAGCATGTTTAGTGCCTCGCAGATTTATTATAGCAAAGAAAACACAAAATGTTATAGCAATAATTTTTATTTGAAAGATAGTAATTTCCGGATAGATTATCGAAGCAAACGCTCCAACTCCTACCAAAGCGAAAGCACTCTTAAATGCTAATGAAAACCAGGCTGAAATTCCGGCGATCGTTCCGAAACCCGCTCCCATGCTTCGATTAACAAAGAAATAAGCTCCACCGGATTTTGGCATAGCTGTAGAAAGTTCAGCCTTACTGAACATGGATGGAAGTACAAGAATTCCTGCAATGAAATATGCAAGGATCACTGCTGGGCCCGATTTAAAATAGGCAAGCCCGGGTAATATAAATAAACCCGAACTTATCATCGCCCCTGATGCAATACTGAAAACAGATAATAATCCTAATTCTTTAGATAATTTTGCCATTTAAGCTCCGTTTATGTTTGTAATACTACAGAATTTTTTCCCATCTTTTTGGCCCTATACAAAGCCAGGTCAGATCTTTTAAAACAATCTTCGAGTGTATCATTTTCTTGGAATACAGAAACTCCAAACGTCATTGTTGCAGAGAGCTTGTGCTCTTTAAAACTTATTTTTAGTTCATTTATCTTTTGTCTTATCTTTTTTGCCAAACACTCACCACCGGAAAGATCAGTTTGAGGAAGCAAGAAAAGAAACTCATCTCCACCCCATCTTCCAATAAAATCCTGCTTACGAATAGTTTCTCTCATCACTTTCGATAGCTCCACAATTAAGAAATCTCCTGCATCATGACCATAAGTATCATTGATCGTTTTAAGATCATCTATATCAGAGATTATAAGTACAAAAGCTTCATTATTTCTTTCAAATCTGATCACTTCATGTTCGATCTCATTTCTTAAACCTCGTCTATTATACAATTTTGTGAGGGGATCTGTTGTAGAAAGTTCTTCTAATTGCTGCATTACTTGCTTCAATCTTTTTTCATATTTTAATCTATCCCTAATATCTCTAATTGAAAAAAGTAAGGCATTATCTTCATGCCATGGGACGATCGCAACAGTCAATTCACAAATAATATTTTCACCTTTGTTATTTACAAATTCATATTTAAAGACGCTATCCAGAACGTAATTGTCTGAAATTTTTTTTACTTTATCTTCCGAAGTGCTGCTAAGAGTTGAGAATTCCTTACCTAACAGATCTTTTTCTGAATATCCAAGAATTCTTTTTGTAGCTTTATTTACTTCTAATATTTCTTCTGTATCAATGTTCACAACGATCTGTGCATCGATCGAATTCTCAAATATATGTTTGTAAGTTTGATAAGGATGTTTCATACAAATCCTCTTTAATTACGAAATTTCACTTCCCTCATTTACATCTTTATCCGGATGCAATAGTGCTAGTTCATCTTTATCTTCAGCAGCTAAGATCATCGCTTGAGATTCGATTCCCATTACCTTTCTCGCCTTTAAGTTAACTAACATTGGAACTTTCTTCCCGATCAAATTCTCAGGTTTATAATATTTTGATATTCCAGCAACTACCGTACGCTCCTCATTACCTATATTAACTTCTAATTTAAGTAATTTGTTAGATTTTTTGATCTTCTCGGCTTTTAGGATCTTTGCTATACGAATCTCCATTTTCATAAAATCTTCAAATTGGATCTCTGGTTTATGTTCGTGTTGTGGGTTTTGGTCTGATCTTCTATCTCCCAAGATCTCATACTGCTTTTCGATCTCTTTATCATCGATCTTTTCAAATAATCTTTCGATCTTATCAATTTGATATTCTTTAGGATTCTTGGCCTGATCTTCCCAGAGGTAGTTATCTTTTAGATCCAACATTAAGCGAAGTCTTTTCATACCTTTTGGAATAACCGGAGTAGCAATGATTGAGATGATTCTCAATATTGAACAGCAAATATATAGAGTCTCTTCTGCCTTCTTTTTTTCTTGTTTTACTGTTTCCCAAGGTTTGGTCTCATCAAAATATCTATTTCCAATTCTAGCGATATCCATAAATAGCTTCGTTGCTTTTCTTACCTGATAATTTTTAAAAGCCTTACCTGTTTTTTTAGCGTGTCCAAAAACTTTTTCTAAAGTAGTTTCTGCTTTCTTAGATAACTTATCTGGTCGAGTAACATACCCATCAAAGTACTTTTTGGAAAATACAAAAGTTCTATTTGCAAGATTCCCTAAAACGTTATTGAGTTCATTATTAACCTTTGCTTGGAAATCTTTCCAGCTGAAATCACTATCCTTGGATTCAGGTGCATTAGCTGCTAATACATATCGTAAATACTCACCATCAAAATACTTTAGGAAATCCTCAACCCAAACTGTCCAATTACGACTGGTTGACATTTTTTTCCCTTCCAAATTCAGATATTCATTTGCCGGCACATCGTATGGTAAAACAAATTGTTGCTTTTGTTCCATCAGCATTGCTGGCCAAATGATAGTATGAAACGGTATGTTATCTTTACCCAAAAAATGGATCATTTTAGTTTTTTTATCTAACCAATAATCTTTCCATTTCTCTGGCTCTCCTATTTTTTCTGCCCATTCCTTGGTAGAAGATAGATACCCGATCGGTGCATCAAACCAAACATACAGCACTTTTCCTTCTGTGTTTTCAAGCGGTATAGGTACTCCCCAATCCAGATCACGAGTTATAGCTCTTTGTTTCAAACCTTCGTCTAACCAACCCATAATAAAATTCTTAACATTGTCTTTCCAATAGTCTTTCGTTTTCAACCAACTGCGTAGTTCTTGCTCAAATTTCGGTAGATCCAAATACCAATGCGTTGTTTCTTTGATCACCGGTTTATCACCAGATAACTTGCTAACAGGTTCAATTAGGTCCATAGCATCCAAAAGTTTACCACAACTGTCACACTGGTCACCACGAGCTCCTTCTTCTTTACAGTACGGACATTTGCCTTCAACATATCTGTCGGATAGATAACGTTTCTTTTTCTTATCATAGAATTG
>LSCM01000084.1 GCA_001577185.1 Cloacimonetes bacterium TCS62
AGTTCCTTAATAAAAGCTGTTCCAAACGTTGGAGGTAGGTCTTTCATGCGACCAATTAGAATAGCTAGTAGGCTTAGAATCGTTACTTGTGACGTAAAAGCTTTTGTGGAAGCAACTCCTATCTCTGTCCCAGCATGAATATAGACTCCACCATCAGATTCTCTTGCGATTGTACTTCCAATTGTATTTGTAATACCAAGTGTACGTGCACCTTTTGCTTGAGCTTCTCTTAAAGCAGCCAATGTATCGGCAGTTTCACCGGATTGGCTAATCATAAAGACGAGAGTATCTTCGGGGATAATTGGGTTACGATATCTAAATTCACTAGCATATTCAACTTCTACGGATATTCTGGCTAAATTTTCAATAATATGCTTACCTATTAGAGCAGCATGCCATGAAGTCCCACAAGCAACTAATTGAATTTTCTTGATCTTGCGTAACTCCATACTACTCATTTGTAAACCACCTAATCGAATTGTAGACAGTTTTTCGTATATTCTGCCTCTGAAAGCATTCTCGACAGAGGTAGGTTGCTCAAATATCTCCTTCAACATGAAATGTTCAAAATCACCTTTATCAATTGCTGAAACATCCCAGTCAATTTCTTTTATCTTGCTATCTACTATTTTATTATCTATTGTTGTTATCTCAAATTCATCCTCATCTATAGTAGCAATTTCGTTGTCTTTAAGATATATAACCTGTTTTGTATGTATTATAATTGCATTCACGTCAGAGGTTACAAAATATTCATTTTCACCTATTCCCAGAATTAATGGACTACCTTTTCGTGCTGCAATTAGCTGATCTGGATTGTCTTCATTTATGACAGCTATTCCATATGTTCCCTCAACTAATTTAAGTGCTTTTTGAACAGCTAATGTGAGATTATCTTCCAAATGACTAAAATGTTCAATAAGATGTGCTAAAACTTCAGTATCTGTATCGGAATTAAATGTATGTCCTTCTGAAATTAATCTTTTTTTCAAATTTTTATGATTTTCGATTATTCCGTTATGAACTACTGCTACTTTTTTATGACATCCCGTATGAGGATGAGCGTTTCCCGTATTTGCCTTACCGTGTGTTGCCCACCTGGTATGAGCTATTCCTATCCTACCACTAACTTCACCTGGAGCAGGTAAAATGCGTTCTAATTCAACGATCTTTCCAGATTTTTTAAAAATTTCTAGTTCATTTTTATTGGTAAAAATTGCTATCCCTGAGGAATCATAACCTCTATATTCCAACCTCTTAATACCTTCTAAAATTATCGGAGTTACATTACGTTGTCCTATGTAACCAACAATACCGCACATAAAAATCTCCTCTGATCTATTATTCTAAAACTTGATCTATTTGAACTTTACTATTTGTAGTTTCTAGCCATTTTATAATATAATAAATACTTACTATCGCTGGTAAAATATAATAAAATGGTATCTTCCCTTCTGTGAAACTGGAACCGAGAAAAGGAATTTTATCTCCAAAGTTTGCCAAAAGAATAGCAAATCCATTGTTAAGTATATGAGCAAAGATGGGAATGTACAGGCTTCTTGTTCTAATAAGCAAATAACCCATCCAAATACCAAGTAAGGTAACTGGTATAAATCTAAATGGATCAAGGTGCATAATTCCGAAAAGCACACCGGTTATGATGATAGCTCTCCATTTACCTTGTTTTAGAAATCCATTTATGATGTATCCTCTAAACATAACTTCTTCACAGATACCAGGTAAGAGAGCAACAATTAGTAAATTCTTCCATAAACTAATATCCTGATTCGAGATAACATTTTTTAAGCCTTCCAGATAGGATTCTGAAACTGGATAAACCATATTTATCAGCTGACTAAGCACTCCAGAAATAATTATAAGTGGTAATGTCGATAATAATATTATAAGAAAATTTACTGGATTATTTAGCTTTAAATTCATTGTTTTCTTAATATTAGTTTTTGAAATTTTAAGTAGCAAAATAGTTGGGAAAAAGATCAAGATAATCTCAGTCCGCATAAGACCTTGCATCAGATCTTTTGCTTGCCAGCTACCACCAACATAATAGAGACTCAATGTAACAAGAATAAAGAAGAAAGTAACAAACTGTGGGGAAAAAATATTTTTATTCTTACCCCAAAATTTTAGGGGTTTATCATCTGAAGTACGGAATAAAACTGATTCATTATTAAATAGATTGATCGAAATATAGACCATTACTACATCAAATAAAATAGTAATACCAACAATAGTAAAAAGATACTTTAATTGAAAACTATTTAACATGATATTGCGAATAAGAAGAGAATAATTAACTATAGGTATCAAAGAAAATCCAAAATTCAATTCAAAACCGGGTAAAAAGCTAACCATTGAAAGCATTATTGCTCCAAACATGATCGGCATTTGATAACTATGAGCTTCCTTTGTATTTCTGGAAAATGTGGATAATGATAGTAAAAGAGCAGAAAATAAGGTGATCAAAGGAATCATTATAAGTAGAATTATTACAAAATTAGTAATCGGTAATTGAAAATTTAGATCTTCTCCAGCAGCTTGTTTAAAAATATGCTGAAAAGAAATATACATACTAAAGAGGTTTAAAAGTACAGTAATGATCGATATGGTTATAATTGTTAAATATTTACCCAAAACCAATTCAAATCTCTTCGCACCACTTACAAGAATTGTTTCTAATGTACCTCGTTCCTTCTCACCTGCTATTAGATCAGATGCCACTACAGAAGCCCCACTAATTGTTAAGATAATTAAAAGATAAGGTAAGAACTTCCCTAATGCAAAACCGACCATTTGCTCGGGGGGAGCAATATTTTCATTATTTATATTTACAGCGTTTAGAATTTCCTTATTAATTTTTATTCTTGTTAACCTCTCAGAAATAAGCTTATCTTCAATCTCGTATAGTTTGTCTTTAACTTTCCGATAAGTTAATTTACTTTTCTCTTTAGTTTCATCATAGAATACAGTTATATCAATTACTTGGTAGCCTGATGATGATAGACTATCTGAAATTTCAATCAACCCTTGAATAGATTTTTCATTTATAAGATCAATGTATGTATCTCGCAAATAATTAGGTACTTTGTTCATTATTTGAAAAGTTTCTAATTCCGCTATTTCAGATTGGATCATATTAGAATTTTCTGTTTCAAGATTATCATGAATATAAACTACTAAAGTCTCCTGTTCCAGTTTTGTTTCCTGGCGCATCATCATAGAAGAAAATCCTATCATTATTAGTGGATACAGAATTACTGGTAAGACAAAGGAGGTAATTACCGTTCTTCTATCTCGGATAAGATCTAAAAGCTCTTTTTTATAAATTGTGAATATTTTATTGAGGTTCACTTCCTCTCTCCTGTTTAGTTCTATCTACATAATAGATGAAAATATCATCAAGATCGCGTACACCTGTATCCTGCTTTAAATCCTCCCATGAACCCTCTGCTAAGATCTTACCTTCATGTATCATGACTATCTTATCTGCAATTCTTTCAGCTTCACGCATAATATGAGTAGAAAATAAAACACACTTATCATCGGCTTTACATTTATGGATGAACTCAACTATATTTTTAGCAGTAAGAATATCAAGACCAACTGTTGGCTCATCAAATATCATGACTGGTGGATCGTGAATAATAGAGCGTGCAATAGAAACTTTTTGTTTCATACCAGTAGAAAGTAGATCTACTTTTTTATCCAGAAAATCGTGCATATCTAAAAGGTCAGTAAGTTCATCTATGCGCTTTAAGATTTTTTCATCGGGAACATCATATAATCTACCAAAATATGTGATCACTTCTCGTGCAGTTAGTCTAGCATATAATCCGGTATCTCCAGAGAGAAATCCTAAATTAACCCTAACTTTTTGAGGTTGTTCAATAATGTTATAACCTTCCAATTGTGCTGTACCAGAAGAAGGTTTAAGAACAGTAGATAACATTCTCATAGTTGTCGTTTTACCTGCCCCATTCACACCAAGTAAAACTACTATCTCACCTTTATTAGCTTCAAAGGAAAGGTTTTCTACTGCATATAAATTTGATCCATCTTTCTTTTTAAATATTTTTGTAAGATTCTTAGCTTCTATCATCAAACCTACTTAATCATTTAACCTAAATCTATGGATAATAAAAAAATCTCCCATGAAGGGAGATTTGTATTAATTAAATTTGTGGGATAAAATCTGTGTCATCATCGATCAAACGAATAAATTCAGCTAATAGTTTTACCGCTGCATCAAGATCCTTAAAAGAGATGATTTCATTTGGTGTGTGCATATATCTATTAGGAATACTAATTAATCCTGCTGCTACTCCTGCTCTTGATATTTGAATAGCATTGGCATCTGTACCTGTTCCCCGCGGTGCAGCATCTATTTGATAATCAACTTCAATATTATCTCCAGCTTTTTTGAGAAGTTCAAATACTTTCGGATTGATATTTGCACCTACAACAAGAGTAGGACCTTTTTCCAAGCTGATATCACCAACCTGATTTTTATCCATTCCCGGATAATCCGTAGCATGTGTTACATCGATCGCAATACCAACATCTGGATCTATACCATAAGTACTGGTTCTAGCTCCACGAAGTCCGATTTCTTCTTGAACAGAAGAAACTGAATATACATTAGCAACGATATCCTCATCAGCAAGTTCTCTCAAAACTGCTCCAACAATATAAACACCAACTTTGTTATCGGTAGCTTTCGTTGTTATGATCTTATTATTTAAAATCTCCAAACCAGGTGAAAAAGTGATATGGTCACCAACAGAGACTCTTTTCTCAGCATTTTTTTTATCTTTTGCACCAATATCTATCCAAAGATCTTCTGCTTTAGCTGCTTTTTTTCTCTCTTCGGGTTTCATTAAATGAATTGGCTTTCTGCCAATAATACCACGAACTAATTCCTTTTTATGATAAATATTTACTCTTAAGCCGGGAAGCAAACTAAAATCTACACCACCAATAGCTTTAAATCGTATAAAACCATTATCATCAATATATTTAACCATTAATCCGATCTCATCAGCATGTCCTGAAACCATGAATTTTAACTTTCCTGTCCCTTTCTTATGAGCAATTACATTCCCATGAATATCTGTTTTGACTTCGTCTGCATAATCTTTTACGAAATTTCTGTAAACTTCCTGTGCTGGTTGTTCAAAACCTGAAGGACTGGGTGCTAATACAAGATCTTCAAAAAACTTCTTATCCATTTTTTAACTCCTTATCATCTAACTAAGTCACTAAAATCTGAACTCAACTAGATAATTTTATTCTTTTTGATATTGTAAATCAATTTATTTCAGTGTTATTTAGCAATTATTTGCAACTCCTGAAGCAAAAGGATTAGTGCTTTTCTTCTTTTTGTTCTCAATTGGGATCATACACAAAAATTTAAGTGTTTGATCACTGGTGTTTTTATAATTATGTTTTTTATGCGGCTCCACATAGATCACATCACCTTTTTTAAAGGGAATATCACCATCTTCTGTTGAGAGAGAGCCTTTACCTTCTATGATAAAATTTTCATGTTCCCAAGAGTGTGAATGGTATGGTGTGTGACCACCAGGTTCAACTTCGAACATTCTCATAGCAAAATTAGGAGCGCCATCTTTATCGGAGATGAGCCATCTTATCTTTGTTTTCGATGCTCCCTCCATAGTAACATCTTCTAACTTAACATCACTGTACTTTCTATGTTTCATGGTAACCTCTAATCTGCCTTATTTATACTGATACAACCTCTTTTACATCAGGTATCTCTTCTTTGAGAACCCTTTCGATACCAGCTTTTAACGTGAGTGTTGCCATTGGACAACCTCCACAAGCACCTTTAAGCTTAACCTCGACAACATTGTCATCACGTATATTTACAATTTCACAATCACCGCCATCTGCTTGTAAAGATGGTCGAACTTTATCTAATACTTCTTGGACTTTTTCTTTGTCTAACATTTTTCCTCCATTATTTTAGAATTAAATCATAAAAAAGAAATGATAATTCTCGTAAAGGAAAAAGCAAAAATAATTTTTTTTTAGTAATTAAATTCAAGGGTAGTCATTATTGTTGAAATTGCTTGACGTTAAGGCAATAATCAAAATTTTGGT
>LSCM01000085.1 GCA_001577185.1 Cloacimonetes bacterium TCS62
GGTGAACATTCAATCAGCTGGGATGGTAGGAATGACAATAATGTACCGGTTACTTCAGGAATATATTTTTATAAATTATTAGTAAACAGTAAGTTTATAGACACAAAAAAAATGCTACTAATAAAATAATCTAATATTGTAACTTCAGATTGCAATCAGTATATGATATACAACATTTGACCGAATTTTGTTTATCTACATTTTTTTACAAACTATAAAATTATTATTAAAAATTCTCCAAAACATTATAATATACTGATCAAAATGGTCTTCTCTATTTATTTAGAGTATGAAATTTATTTTTTCTAAATAAATATTTGCTATTATACAATAATTGATTATATTACTAACTAAAAAAACAAAGGAGTAAAAAGATGGAACATTTAACGAAAGATACTTTTATAAAAAAAGTATTCAATTTTGAGAAAAATAAAGATTGGAAATTTGAAGGTGAACTTCCCTGTGTTATAGATTTTTATGCAGATTGGTGTGGACCTTGTAAAATGGTAGCACCGGTTTTAGAGGAATTATCTGAAAAATATGATGGGAAATTAAATATTTACAAAGTAGATACTGAAGATCAGCAAGAATTAGCAGCCGCTTTTGGAATTAGAAGTATCCCTTCAATTTTATTTTGCCCTAAAGAAGATAAACCTCAGATGGCGCAAGGAGCTCTTCCCAAAGATTCATTAGTGAAGGCATTTAAAGACATTTTGAATGTTGAATAAAACATTCGATCATTTAAACTGAAGCCGATTTATTAATTGAAGAGGAGAAATAATGTCACATAAACAAGATTATATGAAGGATGGAGATCTTAAATTAAAATTGAGAATCAATGATAAAAAAATTCCTTTAGTTCCTTTCATACACAATGCAATTCGAGATTCAATCCTTGGAATTCTTAAGAATCTTAAAGGATTTGATAAAGGGAAATTATCATAGAGATAGATAATTGATCTTAATCATCAACTCTTATTAATGAAATCCCCATAATATGTGGGGATTTTTTTTATGGGATGAATAACCTTCAAACTTGACATAAATAATACTTTTAAAAGACTTTACTCAAACTAAAAGGGTAAAAATGAGTATAAAAATATTTCTAGTAATATTATTTGTTAATAGCATCTTATTTGCGCAAGATCTTGATGAGAAAAAAGATCTACTTCAGGATCTAAATGAAAAGATAAAACAAGAAGAGAACTTGATCGAAAAATCTGAAAAACAAAAAAAGAAAAGTAAACAAGCGATAAATTCGACAAGAAAAGAAATAAGAGCTATTGAAAAGAAAATACAAAGATTCGAAAGATCAGAAAAGTCCACAAAAGCACAACTAAATACTATTATCAATAATTATGAAGCTACATCATCGAATTTAGAAAAACTGAATTATCTATGTGGGAAAGAAATTGCCCAACTTTCAGTTTCGTATTACCATAGTTTATTATTCCCTAGTGAGAAAGTTGAAGGTCGTTACATTGCAAGATTGATCAAAAGAACTGCAGAAGAAATCATGATTATGGAAGATAAATTAGGTACATTGAAATCTAAGAAAAATAGGACAAATAAAAAATATGAAGATGTTATCTGGGCACGTATTGTAGCCAAAAAGAAAAATAGGAAATATTCTAACCAAATTACTTCTTTAGAAAGGGATTTGAATGAATCCGAGGAAAAACAACAATCTGCTATCGAAAGGAAGAATCAGCTAATAGCGGAAGCAAAGGCGTTAGATGATTTAATTAAGAAGTTACAATCAGATATTTTAACTCAACACTTTACCTATAAATTTTCAACTCCAAAACTGATCTGGCCCCTAAAAGGAAGCATAATAAAGAATTATGGTGAACAAAAAAGTGATAAATATAAAGTAAGCACGAATAACAATGGAATAGATATTTCCGCTATTGAGGGTCAAAATGTTGTATCTGTTGATGATGGTGTTGTAGCTTATGCTAGCTGGTATAATGGGGCTGGCAAATTAGTGATAATTGATCATAAGAATGGTTTCCACTCCTTATATTCTCACAATAGCAAGCTTTTGGTGACAAAAGGAGACGATGTGAACAGAAATCAAGCAATTGCTCTTACCGGTAAGACAGGTTCTGCAGAATCTCCTTGTTTGCATTTTGAACTGCGAAAAAGAGGCAATCCTGTAGACCCACTACAATATCTAGAATAATGTTCCTTTTTAATAGCAAATCAGACTTTGAATTCCAAGAAGATTCGATCTTTTTGCATTACACTGGTGAAATGTTTGGCATTGGTTGTTCAGTATATAATGAAAAAGCGATAAAAAAAATATTACTATTAAAAAAAAGAAAAAAAAACAAACCATTTATCGTTCTTATCCCGGATATAAATTGGTTGAATAATTATGGGGTAAAATTAGAAAAACAGATTCGCAGATTGCTAGAACAATATTGGCCAGGTGCACTATCAGTAATTTTACAATCAAGTTATAAACAATTTTCTTTGGTAACTCAAAATAACAAAGTTGCTTTTCGAATTCCAACTGATAAATTATTGAGAGAATTTATTGTTGAATTCTCTCAACCAATAATAAGCACGAGTATTAATATCGCTGGGAATGAAGCAAAACATAATTTTGGTAACATTCTAAAAGATCATGAAAGTTGGTTCGATTTTGGTATTGTACCTAAAAATGTAAAACAAGCTAGTGGAAAACCTTCAACTCTTATTGATGCATCAGATAGCAATATTAGATTGATTAGAGAAGGAAAGATCAGTTTCAACTTAATTAAAAGATCCTATAAACAACCCCAAATACTTTTTGTATGCACTGCAAATATTTGCAGAAGTCCTATAGCCGAGTATTATGCTAAAAAGAAATTTGAAGATAATTATCATTTCAGGTCTGCTGGGTTTTTGCTTGGAAATCAGAAAATTTCAAAATATTCTCGTCTAGTTCTGCAGGAAAATAACATCGATGCTTCAAAGCACATTTCTACTAAGATCGATTCTAAAATTCTTGAGAATAGTTGGTTGATCTTGACGATGACCAAGAGACATAAGATCAGATTATTAGAAACATATCCGAATATATTTAACAAGGTTTTCACTTTATCTGAGTACGTAGGATTACAAGAAGATGTAGAAGATCCATATGGGGAAGATATAAAAGAATATAGACGAACATATTTGGAGATTATTGAGAGGATAAATTTGGTATATGATCGATTAGATCGAAAGGAGAACTAAAATGCATTTATTCTATGGCGGTTTATTTTGGGGGTTACTCTTAGTTGTTTTAGGAATTTCCATGGTTCTGAAAGCAATATTTAAAATTAATATACCACTGTTTAGAATTCTTTTTGCTATATTGCTCATCTATTTTGGCGTACGAATGTTATTAGGAAATCGTGGAACTAGCTCGAACAATAAACATACGGTTTTATCAGAATCTTATCTAGAAAATATCACCGAGGGAACAAATATAGACGTGATTTTTGGTAAAAGTGAAATTAATCTTAATAATATTGATCTCAAATTGGAAGATGCTAAAGTTAATGTAGATGTTATTTTTGGTTCTGCTGAAGTTAGTATTAAACCGGAAATTCCAGCAAGAATAAAGATCAATACTGTTTTTGCAGAGTGTTAATTTCCTGAAGGAAGTGTGAGTGCATTTGGAGATTATGTCTATAAAACACCTTCCTACGATAAGGATAAAAATAATCTATATTTGAAAATTGATGTTGTATTTGGTAGTGCGAAAATAGGAGAGGAATGGATAGGAAAATAATTAATTTTATAGCAGAATTACTTAAAAAAACTGAAGCTGAAGGGTTAAGATTAACAGATGAAAAGCCGATGAAATATGGGGTTCAACTCTTTTTTTCACAAGATGATAATTTAATTCCCCTAAATGTATATTATTCCACAAAAAAGGGGATCTCACATGTAATAGGTGGTTCTCCCAATAATACTCTAAGACCAATATTACAAAAGGTTTTGAATAACAATACAGAGCAGTTAGATTCTGATCACGATTGGGTGTTTTGGGCTGGTACTGATGAATCAGGGAAAGGAGATTTTTTCGGAGCTTTAGTTGTTTGTGGCTTTATTGTACATAAGAATGAAAGTGAACAACTGAGGGAATTGGGTGTTCTGGATTCTAAAAAGCTAAATGACAAAAAAATAATTAAAATAGCTACAAAGTTACAAAAGGATTTTAATAAGAACTTTGAAGTAATTGTTTTAAGACCAGCAAAATACAATGAACTTTATGGAGATTTTAGAAAACAAGGTAAGAAATTAAATGAGTTATTGGCGTGGATGCATAGCAGAATAATAATCAACTTGCATGAAAAACATAATTTTGAGGGTGCAGTTGTAGATAAATTTGCCAGTGATAGAACCCTGATCTCATCCTTAAAAGGAATGAGAAAAATTAAACTTCAGCATAAGATAAAAGCAGAACAAGATATGGCTGTAGCTGCTGCATCTATTTTGGCTAGATACTTTTTTTTGAAGTCTTTAAAGGTTCTTTCAAAGAAATATAAAATGGAATTCTCTAAAGGAGCTTCGAAAAAAGTTGTAAAAAATGCTCAGCAATTTGCAGATAGATTTGGCAAAGACGAATTGGTTAATGTAGCAAAGATCCATTTCAAAACTTATAATAGAATAAAAGGATAGATAATGACAAAGAAGTATAAAGGGATAAGCCCAAAAATCGGAGAAAATGTTTATATTGCTGAAAATGCTATGATTATTGGTGAAGTCAAAGTTGGAAATAATTGTGGTATCTGGTTCAATGTAACAATTCGTGGGGATGTAAATTATATTAAAATTGGCAACAGAAGTAATGTTCAAGATGGCTGTATTATCCATGTCACACATTCTAAAACAGATAATAGAGAAGATGGTTTCCCTACTGTGATTGGTGATGATGTGACGATCGGTCATAAAGCTATGTTACACGGTTGTAAAATTGGTGATGCTTGCTTGATTGGTATGAACTCTACTCTTTTAGATGGTTGTGAAATAGGTGAGGAATCGATAGTTGCTGCTGGTTCTGTTGTCACCCAGAATAAGAAATTTCCACCTCGGAGCTTGATTATGGGAGTTCCAGCAAAAGTCGTGAGAAAACTTACAGATGAAGAGGTAAAGAATAATTTTCAATCTGCTAAAAATTATGTGAAATACAAAAATGAGTATTTGGGAATTGAAAGATAAATGATGAAGACTTTAGTCCTAGAAGATATGCCGAATCTATTTTGGCAAAAAGTTAATGAAAATAATTGGTTAGGCCATTTCACAAAAGATAATAGTATTGCTGAAATTGTAATAATTCGCACAAAGACTCAATTCAATAAGAAATTATTTATTAAATATCCAAATTTAAAAGTAATTATTCGGGCCGGTACAGGAATGGATAATATTGATATGAAGGAAGCAAAAAGAAGAGATATTACCGTTCTCAATACACCAGAAGCAAATGCACTTTCAGCATATGAGCACACAATTTCTTTTATACTAGCGCTCATTAAACAGCATCAAAAGTGGAAATCAAATATACTATCAAATAATTGGAAATCTGGTATTTCGAAAAATTGGGAAATTTCTGATTTAAAGATATTAGTTATAGGCGTTGGTCGAGTTGGAACACGTGTTGCAAAAACAATGCAAATTTTAGGTGCGGAAGTTCTTGGAGTAGATCCGTATCTTACTAATAGAGAATGGAAAGAAAAGAAAATAGAAAAGATAACTTATCAGAATGGATTAAAATGGTGTAATTTGCTTACTTTTCATTGTCCATTAAATAATGAGACTACAGATTATTTTGATTTAGGTACATTAGATAAGCTTGAAAATCCAATTTGGCTCATAAATACTGCTAGAGGAAAAATAATTAATGAAAAACTGCTCCCAAAGGGACTGCAGGATAAAATGATCTTAGGATTTGGAACTGATGTTTTTAAAGAAGAACCTTGGAAGGTCAAAAATTATGCAAAATTTAAGAATGTTTTGGTCACTCCACATGTGGGAGCATTTACTAAAAAAGCAAAAAAAAGGATGACCTTTGAAGTTTTAAAAGTATTGAGACATTTTGCATTTAACGGAAAAGGAGATTTTTAAATATTTTTTTTATCTGCTAAATAGTTTGGCTTTTTGGAGTTAGCCATTATATTATTCTTGATGGATTTAAAAAACAAATATATCATTTGACATAAA
>LSCM01000086.1 GCA_001577185.1 Cloacimonetes bacterium TCS62
GTTGATACAGAAACAGAACAACTTATTCAGGATGCGATAAACAAAGTCTTGAAAGGCCGTACTAGTTTTATTATTGCCCATCGATTATCAACTATAAGATCAGCAGATCGTATTCTGGTAATCAAGAACGGTAAAATTATAGAACAAGGTGATCATCAGGGTTTACTTCAACATAAAGGAGAATATTATGAACTTTATAGAAATCAATTTACCGATGAACAGGAAGCGATGGTTTTAAATGAATGAGAAACCTTGAAAACGGATTCTACCGGAGGTTTTCTTTCATTTATCCTTTTCAATGGTTCGGGATTTGTGTCAGATTTAGCCATTGAAAAAGTTCAGCAGGAAGAAAAAAACTTGTAAACTTTTTCAAGGTTGATGCGTGTTAAATAGCCTTCCATGCCGGAGTGTTGTGAAGGTTGGTAGTTTTTATAAAAGGAATAAATTATGATAAAATTAAAGAAAAGCAAAACAAAAGCAGTGATATGCGGTGTATGTCTTGATCATACCAGCAAAAAAGAGAAAGAACTCTCGATCGATGAGATGGAGAGATTAGCAAATACTGCTGGAATTCAAATAACGGATAAAATTATGCAAAATAGAAATAAAATAGATAAGACATATTATGCAGGAAAGGGATTTGTAGCTGAAGTCGTATCTAAAGTGAAAAAAGGAGATATTATTATTTTTGATAATGAACTTTCTCCTTCTCATGCCCGTAATATTGAACAGGATTTTTCTATTGATGTTGTTGATCGAACCGAAGTGATACTTGATATTTTTAAGAAACATGCATCCACAAATGAAGCAAAGCTGCAAGTAAGATTAGCTGAGCTTAACTATCAGCTTCCACGGTTAAAAAAATTATGGAGTCATTTAGATAGAGAACGTGGTGGAGCAAGTGGAACTGGTGGAACTTCTCGTGGAATGGGAGAGAAGCAAATTGAAGTTGATAAAAGATTAGTTCGTTCAGAGATCAAAAAAGTTTCTAAACAATTAGAAAAAGTCGATAAACAAATGGAAACTCAGAGAAAACAAAGACAGAATAAAAAGAAAGTTTGTTTAATAGGTTATACAAATGCCGGTAAATCGACACTGTTTAATAAGTTAACAAACGCAGGAGTTTTAGTTGAAAATAAGTTGTTTGCAACTTTGAACTCTACAGCAAAGACTTTGGAGTTTGAAAAAGGAAGAGATATTGTATTATCGGATACCGTAGGATTTATATCCGAACTACCACATCATCTTGTTGCTTCTTTTAAAGCAACTTTGCATGATGTTTCCGATGCAGATCTACTCTTACACGTAGTTGATTTTGCTGATAATAATTTTCCTAAATATATTAGTGAAGTTAATAAAGTGTTGAAAGAGATAGATGCTGATAACATTATCCAGATTTTGGTATTAAATAAAATTGATAAAATTAAAAATTACAATAAATTTCCAAAATTAGATGATGAGATTAGTACAATTAAGATTTCAGCAAAAAATGGAGAAAATGTGGATAAACTACTGAAAATGATCGAAGATAATTTATTTGATTCAAAAGAGGTTAAATTATTAATTCCACACACAGAACAAAAAGCAGTAAATAAACTACATAACATTGCAAAAATATTGCAGACTGAATACGTGGAGAAAGGCGTGAAGATCAAAGCAACCATAAATCGAGAAGATCTATTTGAATTTGAGGAATTTGTAGTTAGTTAAAACTCTGAAAAAGTCATCAAGGTTTGTTCCAAAGCAATGAAAATTCAGGATCAATTTCTAAATGGGAAAGTTGGACTGGAATGAAATTTCCCAAAAAAGGAAAATATCTAATTTCAGGTGCTTTAAAACCTGTTTCATTTGACTTAGAACAAGATGTTGGAATATACATCGAACCGAATGTTTGGGTAAAGCATAATTTTGGAACTTTGGAGTAAATAGCCGTGATCTTTTTAAAAGGAAAACGACTTCGTCGTTTAGCAATAACACGGTTATTGCACTCCAAATAATTCGCGTTTATTCGAGAAAATTAGCGGTTTTAAAGAGGAGAAAATAAAAAATGAAAAAGAAAATCATAACATTAATTCTAATCTTTGCAGGAACGTTTTTAACAGCAATCACCATACCGTATTCGCAAACAGAATTGAAAACAGAATCGAATCATTTATCGGAGTTTGTGCGCATATCTCCCGATGATGCACAGGAAATTCCAATGCAGACAGATGTGTGGCTGTGGCACGATAAAGAAAATCTGTTCGTGCTCTGCGAAGCTGAGATCGATGAAAATTTTGAAAAAGGGAAGTTGGGAAACGATGATGAATGGGTGGATTGTGATTTTTTCAGGATTCAGATCATTACGGATATCACGAATTATTACGCTTATATGTTCTGCTCTTTTCCGCTGGGAAATCATTATGACGGCATTCGCAAATCTGATATGAATATGGATACAAGTTGGAACAGTAATTACATAAGCGAAAACATCATTTCCGAAAAATTATGGAAAAGTTTGATGAAAATTCCTTTGAATGATTTGCGCTTCTTCGGAAATCCTCCCTACAAATGGAAGATAATTTTAACCCGATATTTCCAAAAAGAAGATGAATTTTACTCATTTCCTTACGGCACATATAAAATGGGAAAAGATTATTACCGCACCGCTTATGATGTTACCATAAACGAGGAACTTTCCAAAAATAAGAATTATCGAATCACGCCTTATTTCATCAAAAAATACGATTTGATTGAAGAAACAGATTCCTTCGATCCTGAAAATATCGGTCTGGATTTTTCTTATAATCCCGGTACGGCAACCAAAGCAAAGATCAGCATAAATCCCGATTTTTCAGATATTCCGATGGATTCTGCAGAAGATAATTTCAATGTTCGCTACGCACCGCATTTCGAGGAAAACCGATTTTTCTTTATTGAAGACCTCGATGTCTTTGGAGTGGGAAGCAATTTATTCTATTCCCGTCACATTATGCAACCGCATTATGCAGTTAAACTGACAGGAAATTCCGAAAATATTTCTTACGGTTTTCTTTCCGCAATGGATAAAGAAGTTTCGGAAGAAAGCGAGATTCTGAATGATGATGACATATATAATCTGCTGGCATTCAAACCGAAATGGGAAGATATTTCCATTCAAATGACGCTGCTGAACAGGATGAACAAAGATTATCATAACGAAGTTCTGGTGATAAATCCAAGATGGGAATTTATGAAAAACCAGTCTGTCTGGAGTGAGATAGATTTCAGTTTGAAAGATGATGTCGATATTGAAATGAATGATGGATATATTGTAAGTTGTGGTTATAATGGGGAAAAGGGAGATTTTGATTGGTCAACCAGTGCTTATAAAAGCAGCAAAAACTATAGCGCTGATATGGGACGGGTTTTCCAAACCGATCTCACTTCGTTAAACGCAAATATTCGGCAAAACAGCGAGCCAAATGGAAAGATCATAAAAAAGTTCGGGTCGGGAATCTGGCTTCATAAAGCAATTATGAATATTGATAAAAAACTGCTTGAGCAAAATGGCGGTTTGAATTTCTGGATGAATTCTTCTTATAAAACAAATTTCAGTTTCAACGCAAATATCGGGCAGGAAAGTTTTAATGATTCCATTTATACTTGGGATAATATTTATGCAGGACTCGGTTGCTGGAAAATTTCATGGTTAAGTGCCAGAATTAATTACAGCACAGGTCGTTCTCTTGTTTATGATCTCTCCGAAATATACAATAAAGATTATATCAATTTATCATTATGGGGAAATATCGGGAGTAATTTATCTTATAATATTTACACTCAAAGACAGAGATATTTCGGTTTCCCCACAGATTGCGAAATGGATAATGAATATTGGCTCGGTAACGCAGATCTGACGATCAATTTTTCCAATAAACTCTCTCTTACAAACGGTTTACGTTATAATAATTATGAGAGTGACAGCCAAACTGCGTATCTCGGATTTTTCTCCAATCTTCGTTATGAATTTAGGGATAATAGTAATATGTATCTCGGCTATAAAACTGCTCAAGATGAAATTGAACAGGAATTTATCACCGATTACAAACAGGCTTATATGAAAGTGAGTTATACTTTTTGATAGAAACCTTGCGAAAGGTCTCTGCCAGCAATATTCTTGCTCTTGACCTTCGTAATGGTTGGAGAAAATCATACAGGATAACAGGATGAAACCTTGAAAAAGGACTCAGCCAGAGGAATTCTCTCACTTGTCCTTTTCAACGGTTGGAATGCACGAGATTGAAACCATTGAAAAGGTTCAGCAGGAAGAGAAATCTTTTAAACCTTTTCAAGGTATGGAGTAAAATATCTGTGATATTTTTAGAATGGAAAAAGACTTCGTCGTTTAGCAATAACACGGTTATTGCACTCCAAAAAAAATAGTGAAAAAATAGGTAATAAAATGAAAAAAGGCACAAAAAAGTTATACATCCGCAAACGTCCTGCCCATCCGGATGAAGCACATTCTAGAAGCAAACGCTGGTTCAAGCGGAAAGGACGCAAAGCAGTTAGAAAACACTTGAAACAGGAACTAAAGAAATGTTCCCATTAGAAGGGGGACGAACTAAAAAAGGAATTAAAAATGGAATACAGAAAGTACGATTCTCAAAAAGATAAAAAGGCAGTTTACAGAATATTAAATGAATGTGGTTGGGTTCATGACAAGAAAAATAAGCTCCTTAATACTTTAATACCATCTGCAAATACATTAGTATCTTCAATAAATAATGAAGTAGAGATACTCGTTCACAGTGTAATTGGATCAATGAAGTATTTAGATGAAGAGTTAAAATTAAGTGCCGTAACAGGAGTAAATGCAAGTTTATGTGCTAGAAAACAGGGATTATCCAGCAAACTTACTGCCATAAAAATTGCTTTAGATGCGATAAACGATGCAGATGTAAGTGGTTTATGTATCTTTGATCAAGGTTATTACAATAAATTAGGCTTCGGAAATGGGAATTATGAGAATGTTGCTTGTTTTACTCCAGCAACTTTGAATATAAATCGCAAACCGAAATTGCCAACAAGGTTGACGGAAAGTGATTTTAAAAAGGTACATAGATCACGCGTCAAAAGAAAATCTTTCCATGGAGCTGTGACTTTACCAGAATTTATAACAGAAGCGGAGATGGGAGATAAAAAGAAGAATACCGGTTATGGTTATTTTGATGATGACGGAAATTTAACTCATCATCTTTGGTTTCATGGTAAGGGCAGAGAACAAGGACCTATATGGATCAAATGGATGTCTTATGAAAATTTAGATCAGCTGATTGATCTACTTGCTTTATTAAAAAGTTTTGAGGAGCAGATCTTGATGGTCAAAATGGTTGAACCAGCATTTATTAATCTGCAGGATTTCATCAAAAAACCCTTTCAAATTAAATGGTTAACCTCAAAATCCAAACATCAAAATTATATATATGCTACAGCGTTTTGGCAATTGCGTATTTTAAATTTAGAGAATTGTATGCAGAAAACACATTTAAATTTTGAAGATATAAATTTTAATTTGAAACTTAGCGATCCGATAGATAAATACATTCCTAAAAGTATGAAATGGAATGGGATTGCTGGTGATTACATTATTAATTTAGGTAAGAGATCTTCAGCAGAAAAGGGAAATAAGAAGGATCTTCCAACCTTACATGCAAGTGTAAATGCTTTTACTAGATTGTGGTTAGGCGTTATGCCGGCTTCTACGCTTGTTTTTTCTGATGATTTAGAAGCACCGGAAAAGCTCTTGAAAAAATTGGATAGTGCATTTGTATTGCCTAAGGCACATATTGATTGGAATTTCTAATAAAAAAATTTTGGAAAAAGTCTCTCTTAAAATTGAATCAATTGAATCTTTCAGTATTGAAAAAACCTTGAACGAATTCAGCTAAGAGATTATATTTAAAATATTTTTTCAAGGTCAAGATAAACGGAGGTGAAAGATGGTCTTTGAAACAGAACGTTTGTTTGTTAGAAAAGCAGCATTAACTGATGTAGAATTCTATCTTTCTTTATGGAATGATCCGCAAGTTATGAA
>LSCM01000087.1 GCA_001577185.1 Cloacimonetes bacterium TCS62
CAGATCGATTGGAATGTAACAGCTCGACACGGTTATCCTTATATCAAAAAATTTGAAGAAACTCGAGAATTGAACGTTATGTTCCTCATCGATAGTAGCGCTTCTACCCTATTTGGCACTAAAAGTTATCTAAAATCTGAATTGATAACTGAAATAACAGCAGTCCTGTCTTTCTCCGCACTTTCCAATAATGATAAAGTCGGTCTACTTTTATTTACGGATGAGATCGAAAAATATATTCCACCTAGAAAAGGTAAAAAATCTACCCTGAGGATACTACGAGATATTTTGTATTGCAAACCAAAAAATATCAAAACGAATATTAGTAATGCGCTGGAATATATCTATCGTTTAATTAAAAAAAGAAGTATAATCTTTGTGATCTCCGATTTTTTGGATGAAGGGTATGAAGATAATCTGAAACTTTTAGCAAAGAAGCATGATGTAGTGGCATTGCGAATTCTTGATAAAGCTGAATTGGATTTACCAAAAGCCGGTCTATTGGAGCTAAAAGATCCGGAAACCGGTGATAACATTACAATTAATTCTTCATCTCAAATAATAAGAGAAAAATATAAGAAAGCAGTAGAAATACAAGAAGAAGAAATTCAAAGAAAATTCAAGAAAATGAAAGTAGATTTAGTGAACTTACATACAGATCAACCTTATGTACCTGAACTGATGAAATTTTTTAAATTCAGAATTAGAATGAAAAATCAAAGATAAGTAGTGAATAGAACATGAAAAATATATTAATAATATTACTCTTATTACTTATCACTTTTACACCTGCAATAGTATCATCTCAAACATTAGATTACAAACTTGAAAGACCAAGCAAGTTGTTCATTGGTACTCCATTTCATGTTATAGTAAATATTTCCTCAGAGATCACCGATAGTGTTTTTGTTCCAAAGATAGATACATTAGACGTTTTTATTCTCAAAGATCATTCTGAAAAAGAAACCATAAAAAATGAAGATAAGATATCAACAATTGATCTAACTTTCCAAACTTTTGATACTGGAGAATTTACTTTCCCCGAACTTGAATTCTCAATTAAGCAAGAAGATACTTTAAAAACATTATATACTAGCGAATTTCAACTTGTAATCGAATCGGTTATAACAGATAGCACTCAAACGATTAAAGATGTTGCAGATCCCCTTAAGATCTCTTTAAAATTCTGGGATTATTTTATACCGATCGTCACTATAATTCTCATTTTTATATTGATTAAATATTTAGTTAGATATTTTAGAAAAAAACCTGAAAAACTATTAAAAGAAAAAGAAGTTGATAAACGTCCTGCTTATTTAAGAACTCTGGAACTACTCAATGATCTAAAAAATCAAAAATTATTAGAAAATAGTAAGTTTCTCCAATATCACTTTAGACTTTCATATATTATTCGATTCTATTTAGAAATTGCGTATAAGATAAACGCTGTTGAGATGACAACTAATGAGATCCGTCGAAATTTAAAAACAAGTGATCATAAATTCAAAACAAAGATCTTACAGAATTTAACAACGGCCGATAAGGTTAAATTTGCTAAATACAAAACGACTTATGATGAATCAGAAGCAATATATGACTGGTTTGAGGATTATTTGATCTCTTTGAAGAAAGCCGAGGAAAAAGAAAATGCTTGAGTTTGTTAATGTTAAGTGGCTTTGGGCACTGCTAATTCTCGTTCCATATATTTTGTATGATATATTCGTAAATAACAAGAATAAAATTAGGGTTATCTACAGTAGAGTTCAACTACTTAAACAAATAACTGGCAGAAACAGTTATTTAAAATATTTACCCATTATCTTGAGAAGTTTAGCAATTGTATTATTGATCATAGCATTAGCTCGTCCGCGTTTGGCAAATAAGAAGCAGGAGATCACAGGCAAAGGTATTGATATAATCCTTGCTATTGACATTAGTGGAAGTATGAAAGCAGTAGATTTTAAACCTACTAATCGTCTTGAAGCTGCCAAAAAGGTAGCAAAACAATTCATAGAAAAGAGGAAAAATGATCGTATTGGATTAATTGTATTCTCCGAAAATGCTTATACTAAATGCCCTCTAACGCTTGATTATAACATCTTAATGACTATTTTAGAAAGTATTGAGATCAATGAAGAAGCCAACGGAACTGCAATTGGTATGGGACTTGCCACTTCAGTTGCCAGATTGAAAGAATCCGAAGCAAAATCAAAAGTTATAATTTTGATCACAGATGGTAGAAATAATGCAGGTGAGATTGAACCTTTTGATGCTGCTCAATTGGCTTCTACTTTCGAGATGAAAGTTTATCCAGTTGGGGTTGGAAAAAAAGGATTAGTTGATTATCCTGTTCCAACAGCCTTTGGTGTACAATACCGGAAAGTAAATATTGAAATAGATATGGAGACATTAGATGAGATCGCAAAAATAACTGGAACTAATAATGCAAAATTAGCCACTAATACTAAGCAGTTGGAATCGATCATGAATCTAATTGATAAAATGGAAAAAACCGAATTGAAAATTAATGATTATTATGTTTATAAAGAGCTATTTAGTATATTCCTAATATTTGCGTTTTGTTTATTATTAGTTGAATTTTTAATTAGAGTTGTCTATCATAGACAAATACCCTAAGGAGGATAAAGTTTAAATGCACTGGGGAAATCCATATTATTTATTTTTGCTTATTCTGATCCCAATTTTCCTGATTTTTATTGGATTAGCAAAACATAAAAGAAAGAGAAATTTCAAAAAATTTGCAGAAAAGAAATTCTATGATTTCTATATGCAAAATTTCTCTGATTTTCATTGGAATTTAAAAAATATTATTTTTGTCACTGCTCTTCTCTTTTTAATAATCAGCCTAGCGAAACCTAGATGGAGTAAAGAAGTTCAAATTATTAAGAAAGAAGGAATAGATATTGTTGTCTGTATCGATGTATCAAAAAGTATGGATGCTCAAGATATCCAACCTAATCGTATCGATAGAGCAAAGGATCAGATCTCTCTATTTATAGATCAACTAAAAGGAGACAGAATAGCTTTAGTAGCTTTTGCAGGGGAAAGTTTTGTGCAATGTCCTCTAACAAACGACTACGGTGCTGCTAAATTATTTTTGAATTTACTTGATACTGAAACCGTTCCATCTTACGGAACTGATATCGGAGGAGCTATTTCTAATGCAACGGAGTTGTTTGGAGAAAAAAACAAGCATAAGATGATAATTATCGTTAGTGATGGAGAGGATTTAGCTGGTAATGCCATCGATGTAACTAAAAAAGCAGTAAAAGAAAATGCCATAATCTATACATTGGGAATCGGCTCTCCAGAAGGTTCTACTATTCCCTTAAAGGATCAATCCGGTAACACGGTCTATGCAAAAAATGATAAAGGTGATATAGTATTTTCCAAATTAGATATCAAAACTTTAACACAAATCGCTAAATTTGGACAAGGTCGCTTCTTCCCTATAACCCCAAAACAATCTGAAATCTTCGAGATCATGAAAAGTATTAATGCGATTGAAAAAAAGAAACTAGATTCAAAAGAATTCACTCGATACAAAGAACAGTATAAATATTTTGTTATTATTTGTTTAGTTTTATTAATAATTGAATCAATAATATTATACAGAAAAAAACGAGAATTTAAGAGAGTTTTAGATCATGAAGAATAAAGTAATTGTCTTTACGTTAATTTTGCTTACATCCGGCTTATTTGCTGAAATACTTAGTTATGATAAAGTTATTAAAAACCTAAGAGGTATTAAAAATTACAACGATGGTAATTTTTCTGAAGCTGATAAAAAGTTTCAGGATAATTCTATAGCTTACCCAGATGATGCAACTTTACAATATAATCTAGGAAATACTCGTTATAAAACAGGAAATTTAGAACAAGCAGAAAATTCTTATAAATTAGCCCTTAAAGATAGAAATTTCAAAAACAGATCTAAAGCATTTCAAAACTTGGGAAATGTAAAATTTCAAAGTAAAGACTATCAGAATGCAATAAAACATTACCGTAATGCACTGATCGAAGATCCACATAATCAAGAAGCACGTTATAACTATGAATTAGCAGCTAGATATTTACAAAGACAAAAAAAACAAAATAACCAAAAAGATCAAAACGATAAACAGGATCAGAAAAAACAAAATAAAAACAAACAACAGAAAAAAGACCAGGACCAAAACAAAGAAAAACAAAAGCAGGATCAACCAAAGAAGGATCAGCAAAAACAAAAAGAACAAAAAAAGTCTAAAGCCAAGCAAGCAAAAGAAAAGAAGAAGAAAGATGCTGAAAAAATTCTCAAAGCTCTTCTCCAAAAAGAAAAAGAAGAGATGAAAAAAGAGAAAGAAAAGATGAACGTTGACAAAACAAAAACCGGAAAATACTGGTAATTATCATATGAAGAAACTAGTATTCTTATTTTGTTTATTTTTATCAATAGTTCCACTCATAGCAGAGGATATAAGTGTGGAAGCTTATGTTGATAAGAAAAAGGTAGGAGTACAAGATTTCCTAAAGTTAACGTTAAATGTTTCGGGTGAAAAAGCTGATAATATTCCCGCACCTAATTTACCTGATATCAAGAATTTTAACAACAGAGGAGTACGTACATCCTCATCTACATCCATGTCCATTATAAATGGTAAAATGACTTCTAAGACCTCAAAAGAATTTACCTATACATTGCAACCTCAGAAAATGGGAAATTACCTAATACCACCAGTAAATATACAAATTGATGGTAAAAACTATACAACAGATCCAATTCAGATAAATGTGATCGCTGGAAGTGCAGATCCAGCTCCTAGAACCTCAAATAGATCCAAAAATCCGAGAAACAACAATAGCAATATTTCTGATAACCTATTTTTAAAAACCGATATTAGTAAAAGAGATATCTACGTAAATGAACCTACTATTGTGAAGTATAAATTATATACAAGATACAATATTGCTAATTTATCATTTGGTTCTGACCCTAATTTTGAAGGATTTTGGAAAGAAGATATCTATGTTCCGAAAGCTGTTGATTTTACTACAGAAACAATTTACGGTATCAGATATAACACGATGTTAATGCGTTCCGTTGCTTTATTTCCAACAGAAAGCGGTCTTCTTGAACTTCCGGAATTAGAATTGATAGTTGATATTCGTCAGCAAGCGCGAAGTTTTTTTGATTTCGGATCAACAAAGCGATATACTGTTAAAAGTAAGAAAAAAAACATTCAGGTAAGATCGATCCCAGAAAAAAACAAACCTCCTGCATTTCGAAATGCGGTAGGTTCATATAAACTTTCCAGCAAAATAAATAAGGAAAAACTGAAGGTTGGAGATTCCTTTACATATACACTAAAAATAAGTGGTAAAGGTAATTTAAAGCAATTTAATATATCCAGTTTACCTGAAATTAGAAATCTGAGATTTCTTGATCCTGAAATTTCTACACATATAAATAATGATAAGATATCTGGTTATAAAACAATAAAATATTTAGTTATTGTTCAAGAAAAAGGTAAATTCACTATTCCATCTTTAGAATTTAGTTATTTTGATACTGATCTTAAAAAATTTATAACTAAGAAGACGCGAGCATTTACTATCGAAGTTACAGAAGGAGATAAAACTCTTATCCACAGCAGCTCAGCACAATCACTAGTTCAGAAAGAAGGAAGTGATATTGGATTTATCATAACAAATTCGGATTTGAACGATCATAATCTTTACTTTAATTCTTTCATGTATTGGCTACTCTGGGTAATTTCAATTATATTCATCCCAGCATCAATTATTTTTTCTCAGGAAAAGCTTAAGTTAATGGAAAATGAGAATTACTTGCGACAGAAGAGAGCTAAAAAAATATTAAAAAAATATATGAAAAAGGCTTCCACTGAAGCAGAAAAACAGAACATGGAATTTTATTCTGCAGCTCAAATTGGTTTGAGTAACTATCTTGCAGATAAATTAAAAATTCCCCGTGGTAGTTCTACAGAAAAACTATTAACTCAACTAAAAACCCATAAAATACAAGATCCTATACTGGAAAACATTGAAGA
>LSCM01000088.1 GCA_001577185.1 Cloacimonetes bacterium TCS62
AATTTGAAGATATGGAGCGTGGACATGTTACTATTTTAGAAAATATCAGAGCTAAGGGAATGGATAGTATTGAGATACAAGAAGTAAGTGATCTGCAGATCAGCAATTATGTGGTAGAGATGGAACCTACAGACAGTATGGATTATCAAGATATTTTGATCATTGCTATGAAAAAAGAAGAAAAAGCCCAAAAGTTGTATTCTGATATGGCTAAAGAATATATTGGAACAGAAGTAGAAAATTTATTTAAAAAATTAGCAGCTGAAGAAGCGACTCATAAACTTAAGTTCGAAACACTTTATGATGATCATGTGTTGAAAGAAAATTAAGGGTGGTAATATGTCAGAATATTCAATGAATGAGATCATAGAACTTGCAGTGCAAATTGAGAGAAGTGGGTATAAATTTTATGATACTGCATTACAAAGAAAAGACCTAAGTTCAAAAGCAACGAAATTACTCTTGAGTTTAAGAGATGATGAGATTAATCATGAAAAAACATTTAAAAAACTTCGCAGTTCTGAAAATTTTGATAAACTTGGTGATCCTGATAGTTGGCAAGTTGCAGCTTCATATTTAAAAACTATTTCAGATTCCCACATATTCAGTAAACCTGATGCAGCAATAAAACTAGCATCTAATGCATCTGATGAATTAGAAATTGTCAACCATGCTATTCAATTTGAAAAGGATACATTACTATTTTTCCATTCGATTCAGCATAAGACTAAGGATGAAAAAACGAAGATAGTTTTAGAAGTAATTATAGATGAAGAAGTTTCTCATGTAATGAAATTGCAAAATATTGCGGAGAAATTAAGCTAAATAGAGAGGTAAGAATTATGAAAACGGACATCGAAATAGCCCAAAGCGCTAAAATAAAAAAAGTTACTGATATCGCTAGATCCCTTGATCTAAAAAAAGAGGATCTGGAATTATACGGTGACTACAAGGCAAAATTAAATTTTGAAACGATCGATAGATTAAGATCTAAAGAAGATGGTCAACTCATTCTGGTTTCTGCAATTACTCCAACTCCGGCAGGTGAAGGAAAAACTACCACTGCAATTGGACTTTCGATGGCGTTAAATAAGATCAAAAAAAAATCTATAGTAGCAATACGAGAACCTTCCTTGGGTCCCGTTTTTGGAATAAAGGGTGGTGCAGCTGGTGGTGGTTATTCACAAGTTTTGCCGATGGAAGATATCAATCTGCACTTTACTGGTGATATGCATGCAATAACCGCTGCTAATAATAATCTCGCTGCCTTAATAGATAATTCGATTTATCAAGGAAATCCTTTCCGCATTAATCCGCGAACAGTGAGCTGGAAAAGAGTGATAGATGCAAATGATAGAGCATTGAGAAATACTGTAGTTGGTCTGGGAGGTAAAAAGCAGGGTGTACCTCGCGAAGATGGGTTCGATATTACACCTGCCTCTGAAATTATGGCTATACTTTGTTTATCAAATAGTTTGGATGATTTAAAAACAAAGATCGGTGAGATCACTGTTGCCCAAACTTATGATAATAAACCGGTTAAAGTTAAAGATATGGGATTTCAAGGAGCTATCACAGCTCTCTTAAAAGATGCATTAAAACCAAATTTAGTACAAACGATCGAAAATACTCCTGCATTTGTGCATGGTGGTCCTTTTGCTAATATTGCTCAAGGAACCAATAGTATCTTAGCTACGAAAACAGCTTTAAAACTATCAGATTTTGTTGTAACTGAAGCTGGTTTTGGCTTTGACCTCGGAGCTGAAAAATTCTTTGATATTGTTTGTCGCTATGGCAAATTTTGCACTTCAGCAGTTGTATTAGTTGCTACTGTGCGAGCAGTAAAACACCATGGTGGAGTTAAAGTAAGAAATTTAGCAAAACCAGATCCCAAAGCGGTAGAAAGAGGATTGGAAAATTTAGGTAAGCATCTGGAAAATATTAGAAAATTCGGTATGAAGTCAGTAGTTGCAATCAATAAGATTAGCTCGGATACCGAAGAAGAATTGAATCTAATTTATGATTTTGCCAAGGAAAATGGTTTTGCCGTTTCGATAGTTGATTATTGGGGAAAAGGAAGTGAAGGCGGAATTGATTTGGCAGAGCAGGTTGTTGACCTTGTCGAAGGAAAAGTATGCCATCTCACACAGCTTTATGATTGGGATCTTCCAGTGAAAGACAAAATCTCGAAAGTTGCTCAAGAGATCTATGGAGCAGAAAAAGTAGATTATCAACTAGATGCAAAAAAAGATCTACGGTATATTAGAAAACATGGATATGATAAATTACCTGTTTGTATTGCTAAAACTCAAAAATCTCTTTCAGATAATCCCAAACTATTAGGACGACCTAAGGATTTCTTGGTAACTGTAAGAAGAATTTTAGTCTCCTCTGGCGCAGGTTTTCTTATACCAGTTACCGGGAAGATCATGCGTATGCCAGGATTACCTAAAAAACCTTCTGCTTTACAAATTGATATCGATAATTCCGGTGAGATCAAGGGTTTATTTTAATATGGAGGATGAATGCAATTCTTTAAAAAAAATGATATAGTCGAAATGGCAGTTCGAATGGAAGAAAATGGTTATGAATTTTATAATGAAGGCCTTAAGAGAAAAGATCTTGATGAGAAATTAATAAAAATTCTAATGAAGTTAAGAAATGATGAAAAACACCACAAGAAGACTTTTTTAGCTCTTAGAGATAAATCGGATATCTTTGAGCTTAATAATGAGATAGATTGGGATCAAATAGAATTTTATGTCAATACACTTATTGGAACCCATGTTTTCAGTGAACCTGATAGTGCAATTAAGCTGGCCCAAAATGCTAAAAATAGTAAGGAAATGCTGGAATTTGCTATTCAGTTCGAAAAAGATACTCTGCTATTCTTTCACACTATCAGTAAATATGTCAAACGCAACAAATCGATCAAAGCAGTTAATTCGATAATTGATGAGGAAGTCTCCCACGTAGAGCAATTAACAGAAGTATTAAACACTTTATGAAATCATTGATCCTGCGACAGAAAATGATGGAAAAGGTGCTCTTTGCATTAATTCCAATTGCTATATTCGCTATTTACTTGTTCGGATGGAGAGTGTTAGCAGTTATCTTTGTTTCCAATTTGTTTGCATTTGTATCAGAATATTTATTCGTTAGAAAAAAGAAAGTAGCAAAAGTTTCTACTGCGGTTTTTGTAACCGGTTCACTTCTTGCTTTAACTTTACCACCAACAATTCCATTATGGATCGCTGCTGTTGGCTCCATTGTTGCTATAACTTTTGGTAAAATGGTTTTTGGTGGTTTTGGAATGAACGTTTTCAATCCAGCTATTGTGGGTAGAACATTTATCTATGTTTCGTTTCCCAATGCTATGACGATGAATTGGGTTGAACCATTACAAAAATTTCCCGGAGGATTGACTTTTTGGCAAAATAAGGATCTTATAACGACAGCGACTCCTATCGCTACTTTGCAAAATACAACAGGATCAACCGATCTACCCCGGTTATTACTAGGTACGATATCAGGTAGTGCGGGAGAAACATCAGCTATTTTGATCATTCTAGCTGGTATCTATTTGCTAGTTTCTAAAACTGCAAAATGGCAGCCAATACTCGCTGTAATTATTTCGTTTGTAATTTTCACTATAATCTTTTATCAAACTGATCCACTGCCGTTCTTGTTGAGTGGTGGTTTGTTATTCGGTGCTGTGTTCATGATCACAGATCCAGTATCGATGCCCAAAAATAAATACTCGATCTGGATTTATGGAATTTTGGTTGGATTTCTTACTGTATTTATCCGAAAATACTCTCTCTTCTCGGAAGGATTTATGTTTGCTTTACTTATTGGAAATACATTTATGCCAATTATTGAGTATGGATTAAATAAGGCTAAGGTAAAGTAGATGAGTGAACAAAAGAAAAATTTTCTGGATTCTCGAATCTATCCAGTCTTATTTATGATCATTGTAACAGTTATCTTTGTTGGTATGCTTGCTACATTTTATCAATTTACAAGAGAAAGAGTGAATTTATATCAAAAGGAGCAACTAAATATAACGATCCTTCAACTGTTTGATCTTCCTACAGAAAGATTGGAATCTAACTTCCAAAAATTTATTCAAGCCAAGGAAAAAAAGAATTTGAAGTATTATCAGGCTGTAAAAGACTCGGTAATTTTAGGTTACTGTTTTCCAATAAGTGGTAAGGGTTTGTGGGGCAGGATTGATGCACTTATTGCATTAACTCCGGATCTTTCTAAGATCATTGAGTTAGAGATCATTGAACAAAATGAAACACCAGGACTGGGTGGAAGGATCACAGAGAGTTGGTTCAAAAAGCAATTTGAAAACAAATTGATCATTAGTAATGAGGTTGTTCAAGCTTTTGAGCTGATATCTGAAGGTGAATCTAATAATGATAGGCAGATCCAGCAGATAACTGGAGCTACAGCATCTAGTAAAGCAATTGTTGATATGATCTATAATAATGTAAAGCTTATTAAAGAATTTGGTATCTAAATATGACTAAAAAAGAAATTTTTAAAGTTAGTGCATTTACTGAGAATTCAGTTTGGAAACAGATCTTGGGCATTTGTTCAGCTCTTGCAGTAACTAATTTACTAATTAATAGTTTGGTCATGGGATTGGGTGTTATCTTTACGTTAGCACTATCTGGTTTTACTATTTCATTGATCCGAGATCTTATTCCTCGCAGGATCAGAATGATGGTGCAAACTTTGATCATAGCATCTTATGTGATTATTGTTGATCTATTTCTAAAAGCCTACTTTCCGGAAATTAGCAAATCATTAGGACCTTATGTCGGATTAATTATAACGAACTGTATTATTATGGGTAGAGCAGAGGCATTTGCTGGGAAAAATTCACCTTTAGATTCACTGGTCGATGGAATTGGAGCAGGGGTTGGTTATACCTTAGTTCTTCTACTGATTGCATTTATTAGAGAGCTGTTTGGTTTTGGGTCTTTATTCGGGATAAAAGTTTTAGGAGATTGGTGGCAGAATTGGTCGATTATGGTTATGGCTCCTAGTGCTTTTTTTATGTTGGCAATACTGATTTGGATAATAAATTCAAAAAGTAAAAAAGTAGGTTAATTATGGAATTGAACCCTCTGATCATTTTTATAGCAGCAATCTTTACCAGTAATATTTTACTTACAAATTTTTTAGGAATGTGCTCATTTCTTTCTGTATCCAAAGAAATTGAATCATCATTGGGATTAGGAATGGCGGTGACTTTCGTCATGACCGTCACAGCAGCCTTAAACTATGTAGTCTATCATTACATTTTAGTACCATTAGATATCATTTACCTACAATATATAATTTTTATTATCGTTATCGCAGCATTTGTGCAATTAACAGAAATGGTAATTGAACGTTTTTCACCAGTTTTGTATTACTCTCTAGGAATTTTCTTACCTTTAATAACGGTGAATTGTGCAATTTTGGGAGTTTCACTTTTTATGATAATTAGGAAGTACACTTTTTTACAATCTATTGCTTTTGGTGCGGGAGGTGGCATAGGCTGGTTGATCGCAATCTTAGCTTTAGCAGGAATTAGACAGAAAGTTAAAGAAAAGTATGTTCCATCCGGACTGGTTGGTGCAGGAATAAGTTTGATCATAACAGGCATAATGGCGCTTGCATTTATCGGTTTTTCCGGAGTAGTTGTAATTCAATAAGGTACCGCATGATAATTTCCATTTTGAATACAGTATTGATCGTTTCAGGTATATCCGGATTTTTAGCAGTATTGTTAATGATAGCTGATCTATTTTTTGCGAATTATGGCGAATGCAAGATAACAATTAATAAGAAGAAAGATCTAAACGTAACTGGTGGTGGATCTCTTCTCAATACACTAAATGAAAATAAGATCTTTTTGCCTTCCGCTTGTGGTGGAAGAGGTAGTTGTGGCTTCTGTAAATGTAAAGTGAAATCCGGCGG
>LSCM01000089.1 GCA_001577185.1 Cloacimonetes bacterium TCS62
ATGCTTATCCCGAGAGGATCGAAGGTCATATACCTCATGCAGTCATAACTTATGTAGCAAGAACTTTAGCTTCCAAAATTGCTAAAAAATCTGAGGAATATTTCGATTTTTATGACTATCTATATAAAGAAAAGGGTGAAAATGGTAGAATAATCTTCGCTTATGTTATTGCACGTGCTATGAAAAAGAAACCTGATCTATTTCTTGAATATATAGAAAATATCTTATTTAAAACAGAAGATCATAAAGCAAGCAATCTTATTGTTACAAAAGCGATCTACCCTCTCTTGAAGAAAAATCCTGAGAAATACCTCGATCTGATCATAAATTGGCTTAAGAAAAATGATGAAGTTCTTACTGAAAGCCTTGATAAAACATTAAAAAAGTTTATTAAATATAAACCGGAAATGATCAAAGAATTATTTGGTAAATTAGAAACTCTATGGCTTTATGCTACCCCACAAATTATAAAGTTGAATGTTCATTTTCTAAAAAAAATCTATAAAGTTGATACTGAATTTTATCATAATGTTTATGAACATTACAAAAATACAAGAAACCCCGTTTTTGCAGATATATTATGTGGTGCAATCGCATGTTATTCAGAAACGATTCAAGAAATGGTAGATAATTGGTCGAGAAGTGGAAATGTGAAATTGAAAAAGATCGGGCAGCATGGACAAAAAGTACTTAAAAGAAAGAAAAAGAAAGGTAAAAAGTAATGGCAAATTACATCACAAAAGAAGGAATGCAATTCCTAAAAAAAAGGATGCAGGCTTTAATAAAAGAGAGACCTGATATTATAAAACAGGTTGTAGAAGCACGCGAAATGGGTGATCTAAGTGAAAATGCAGAATATCATGCCGCTCGTGAAAGACAACGTAATCTCGAAAATGAATATAATAGCATCCAAAAAAAAATTGAAAATCTGCAAGTTATCGATATTGATAAGATACCAAAAGATGCAATTCGCTTTGGTGCTAAAGTTATACTAAAAAATCTAAAAACAAATGAGATCAGAAAAGTAAAATTAGTCGGTGCAGATGAAATATTTGAATCAAAAGACGATTATGAAAGAATATCCATTTTATCTCCGATCGGAAAAGCTATGATAGGAAAAAAAATTGGTCAACATTGTACTGTAAAAGCACCAATTGGAAATAAAGAATTTGAAGTAAAAAACATAAAATAAACTGGAGGAATTTGATGAGTAAAGCAAAAGAATTAAATAAAAAATTAAGTTACAAACGCAAGAACTTTTGGAAAGGAGCAACACAAAAAGAATCTGATAAAGCAACTAATTTTTCCGAAGGATATAAAGAGTTCTTAAATATTGCAAAAACTGAACGTGAATCGATCGATTTTTTCGCCAAAGAACTAAAAAATAGAAGATTTTCAGATATCGATTCAGGTAAAAAATCAAAAAAAATATTTAGATTATCACGAAATAAAAACGGTGCTATTGCTTTGCTTGGAAAGAAACCAATTTCCGAAGGTGTGAATCTTATTGTTTCTCATATAGATTCCCCTAGAGTAGATCTTAAACAAAATCCCCTCTATGAAGATAGTAAAATAAATTTAGGTTTGATGAGAACGCATTATTATGGCGGTATCAAAAAATTTCAGTGGGTATCTACACCACTAGCACTCCATGGTGTTTTTATAAAGAAAAATGGCGAAAAAGTAAAGGTCTCTATTGGAGAAAATGAAGATGATCCCGTTTTCGTTATTCCAGACCTACTCCCACATCTTGCCAGAAAGAAACAATATTCAAAAAAGATAGGTGACGCGATAAATGCAGGAAAACTCAATCTTCTTTTCAATTCAATTCCCTTTATTGATGAAAAAGATGAAAAGATAAAACATGCTGTAAAATTGAATGCACTTGTACTTCTAAATGAAAAATATGGAATCTTAGAAGAAGATTTTCTCAGTGCGGAATTACAACTTGTGCCAGCAGGAAAAGCGAGAGATGCTGGTATGGATAGAAGCATGGTGCTAGGTTATGGACAAGATGATAGAATTTGTGCTTATACTTCTGCTCAGGCAATTTTCGATACAAAAAATAATGATAAAACTGCTATTGTTTACTTAGCAGATAAAGAAGAGATAGGAAGCGATGGTAATACTGGGGCAAAATCTATTTTTATCATCGATTTTATTGCAGATCTGTTAAAATATAATAAAGAGAAATCAGATAGCGCTACTTTGCGAAAGACACTAATAAACAGTCAAATACTCTCTGCAGATGTCAATGCTGGGATAAACCCGAATTATCATGAAGTACACGAAGCAGAAAATGCAGTTCATATCGGTTTCGGTGTAAGTGTAACAAAGTTTACCGGTGCTGGGGGAAAAGGTGGTTCTAATGATGCAAATGCAGAATTTAATTCCAAGATCATTTCAATTTTCGAGAAAGAGAATGTAAATTGGCAAATAGGTGCTTTGGGTAAAGTCGATGAAGGTGGCGGCGGTACTATTGCAAAATTTATGGCCGAGCATGGTGCGGAAGTAATCGATTGTGGACCTGGTGTTTTAGGAATGCACTCTCTTTATGAACTTACAAGTAAGGCTGATATATATTCTGCCTACAAAGCTTATAACACATTTTTTGAAAAAGCTTAAAGGAGTTATTTGTGAAAAAATTTGTCGCATTAATTGTAGTGAGTGTGGTATTATTTAGTTGCATTAATAATCAATTAGTCAATGAGCTATCTGTAGAAAAAAAGATGGAAATCGGGAACGAATTTTTTCAGAAGGAAAAATATCATAAAGCAATTCCCTATTATCAGGATATAGCATTTGAAAGAAATTCAAATTATACTTCAGAAGCACAGTTAAAACTTGCTGATTGTTATTTTTATCAAGGAAAATATTCAGAAGCCAGATTTGAATATGAGGAGATGATAAGACTTTTCAATGAATATGAAAATATTGATCAAGCATATTTTAAAATCGGTGTATGCCATTTTAATGAGTCTCTGCCATCTCAATATTCACAAATCGAAACCAAAAAAGCTATAAATGGTTTTGAAGATTTTATCGAAAAATTCCCCTTTGATAAAAAGAAAAAAGATGCTCTGGATTATATTCAAAAATGCCATCTTAAATTATTGGAAAAGAAGTATTACAATGGTTATACCTATTTTAAGATGTATGATTATAGTGCCGCTTTAATGTACTTCAATGAAATAATTGAATTGGGCAATGTAAATGAACCGGATAAACTTTCTTTGTATTATTCTACAAAAATTTACATCTATAGGAACAATATTGAAAAGGCTAAAGAAACTGCCAAGGAATTAATGGAAAAGTACCCTGGTAGTAAGCAAGCAGAAAAATTGAAAAAAGAAATGAAAGGTCTCTAAATGAGAATAGGCTTGCTAGGTGGCTCTTTCAATCCAATACATAAAGGTCACATAGCAATTGCAAAAACTGCTATCGCGCAGGCAGTTGTAGACCAAGTGTGGTTTCTACCTTCTGGGAATCATCCTTTCAAAAGTGGGAAAGAATTACTTACTCTTTCTAAACGAATTGAACTTATTAAGATTGCAATTGGTGAAATACCACAATTAAAAATTTCTAAACATGATACCAATAGAAAAAAACCAAACTATACTAGCAAATTAATAAAAAAATTATATAAATCGTATCCTGAGATAAGATTCTATTTCATTGCAGGTTATGATATCCTTGAAGAACTTCCCAAGTGGCATAATTACAATTGGCTAAAGAAAAACGTTAATTTCATTATCGTCAACAGACCAAATATCGATAAAGATAAAACATCTCAAATGTATTCCAACAATTTTAGCTTTATTAAAATGGCTCCTGTAGATGTTTCATCCAGTCAAATTAGAGATTTAGTAAAAAATGGGGAACCGATATCCTCCCTTGTTCCTGCCAGCATAAAAGATAAAATAATAGAATACTATGGAAATTAAGATCTGTTGCATTCAAAATTTTCAGGAAGCTCAGTTAGCAATCATGCACGGTGCTACTGCACTTGGTTTAGTGGCCGAAATGCCCAGTGGACCCGGAGTTATATCTGAAGATACTATTCGTAAAATTGCCAAGTCCACTCCCAGGAATATCGATACTTTTTTGTTAACTAGCAGGCGCAATACAAAAAATATTATTGCTCAGTTAAAGTATTGTAAAACTAATACTGTGCAAATAGTTGATTCTTTAAAAATAGGTTCTTATGATGATATTAGACGATCACTCCCTAAAGTAAAAATTGTCCAAGTTATTCATGTTGTAGATTCGAGTGCTTTATTAGAAGCTAAAGAAATAGCACCTAAGGTTGACGCGATTTTATTAGATTCTGGAAATCCTAAAAAGAAAGTTAAAGAATTAGGCGGAACAGGTAGAACTCACAACTGGAAAATAAGTAAGGAATTATGCTCAAAAATAAATGTCCCCGTTTATTTAGCAGGAGGTCTTAATCCTGAAAATGTTGAAAAAGCTATTAGGTCAGTTCATCCTTATGGTTTAGATATTTGTAGTGGTGTGCGTGTAAATGGAAATTTAGATGAAACAAAACTAAAAAGGTATATTAAAAATATAAAAAACGTTTTATAACTCCGAATATTTAGAAGATCATTCTGCTACAACTATTAGACCAGTACCAAGTTTATTTTTTCTATAATAATCCAGTAACATAAAAAGAAACGAGATTGGGTAAAAAATCAGATAGTAAAGTGGTAAAATAATAGAAAGATATTTACTCTTAGATATTAAAGTTAGGGGAATTTTAAGAGCTAACTTCCAATATATTCTTCCAAATTTACCATAAGAATACTCTATTGATCGTATTCTAAAACCTGCTGTTTCCAATTTTGAACAGATATCGTCCTTACTATAACCAGCTCTAACATGTTCTTCTGTAAAATATGCTGATTCATCAAGATTGCTTGGTGAAGAAATTATTAAGCGACCACCATTTTCTAATATTTTTCTAAAATTGCTCAAAACTTGTACATCATCTTCAATATGTTCCAAAATATCAATTGCTATGATCAGATCGAATCTCTCCTTTGGAATATAGTCGGTTAAATCTTCTTGTTGTGCCGTAAAGTCTATTTTAGGGTCTCTGTGTAGGAACCTACTTAAAGACTCGATGTAATCAGTTTTTAGATCAACTGCATGAATATGAGCATGGTCAAAGTATTTTTTTACAAAATATGAATACTGACCGAATCCAGCGCCAGCATCATAAAATCTCATATGCTTGCCCTTTGCAAAGTTTTTCTTGATCTTTCCTTTTACATACCACTGACGTAGAAGTAACATATCGAGAAGCAGATAAAATAGTCGTCTGAAAACTGGGATATTGTCTATTAATGTTGCAAGTTTATCTTTTACTGTATCATATTGCATCTTGAAACACCTTTTTACCAGCCCATAAACCACCAACAAGATTAATATCAGATTTCTTAATAATATAAACTGGAAATTGTGCTAACAATTGTTTTCTGATAAGACAATTATGAAGCTCATCTATTAATTTACTTTGTTTAATAAATTTTGCATTATTAATTGTAGAAGAACCGCAAAGATATATACCGCCATAAGGCTGTATCATTAGTGCCATAGCTTGGATCAATCTACCTGTAAGCTTGTAAAAAAGATCAAGTGATTCAATTGCTAACTCGTCATTTTCATTAACAGCTGATTCCGCGATATCTACCGCATTTATATACTTCAAGGTTTTCGTTCCACACATTTGGTATAAAGCTAAGTATATATTTTTTAACCCGCTTCCAGACACAAAATCTTCGTAATTTAGATAACGTTTTTGCCTATTCATAGCATTCATGGTCTTGATGATCTCGGCATGTCTATCATCTATTACAGGTACTTGTATGTGCTGTATCTCTGAAGATAGTACCATTCTTTTAGCATCACCTGTTTGTGAGCTAAATTCTAAAATACTTGCAGTACCAAATCCTGTCCCCGGTGCAATAATCAGTTTATTCTTCAGCCTGTTCTTAGTTTGTTTCTCAGGTTTATATATTACTTCACATTTATCTGAATTGATCTCACCATTATCGATCATATCGAGAATACCATATGCTGCTAATTCCATATCGTTTAGCATTAAAGTATTATTTTT
>LSCM01000009.1 GCA_001577185.1 Cloacimonetes bacterium TCS62
TTCAATAATTTTTATTTCCGTGATTAGAATTTGTTCTTTAGGCCAATCTTTCATTCCAAATTTAGGATTTACATGAGTTTCCACAGATTTAATTTTATTTACAACATCTAATCCCTTAGTTACTTTTCCGAAAACGCAATATCCAAAACCTTTTCCTGTATCTTTATGATCTAAGAATTTATTATCATTAACATTAATAAAAAATTGAGCCTGAGCTGAATGCGGATTTGGTTTTCTAGCCATAGCAATCGTACCATAATCATTTGAAAGCATATTATCAGCTTCATTGGTGATGGGATCATATTTAGGTATCTTTCGGTTTTCATTTTCATCAAATCCACCAGCTTGGATCATAAAGCCGTTTATAATACGATGAAAAATAACTCCATTGTAATAACCATCCTTAATATAGTTAACAAAATTTTCTACCGTTTTAGGAGATTTGTCAGCCCATAATTCTAGTTGAATATCCCCTTTTGAGGTTGTTATTATTACGTTTAAATCTTGCATGTTCTGCTCCTTTTTTTCGTCTGCAGTTACAATAGCAAACATCGCTAAAATAATTGCAATAATTAGACTTTTCTTAAACATTTTTTTACTCCTTATTTACATTTAAATTTATTTTACCGTTAATCAATTCCAGGTATGAATAATTTTCGATCCAATCTCCTGAATTTGCATAAATACCATTTTCAAATTTTAAGATTTTAGGAATATGTGAATGACCTAATATCACTATATCAAATTCATCCATCTTCTTTTTTGCAAATTTAATTAATCCAGCTTCTCTTTTTTCTAATAATTTCTTAGAAGCTTGTTGTTTTCTGCTCGATCTACTCATCAGATTCCCTATTTTCAATGATACATCAGGATGGATCATAGCAAATATTTTCATGATGAATTTGTTATGGGTCAAAATCCTAAAGATCTTGTATCGAAGATCATTTGATGTGTGTTGATCACCATGAGTAATGTATACTTTTTTCCCATCAATAACTGTAGAATAAGCATCAGTATAGACCTCAATTTTAAGATAATCACGTAAAAAATTTCCAAAATAAAAGTCATGATTCCCAGCTATAAATATAATTCGGCAACCATTTTCTCTTAATTCTGATAATACTTTTAAAATCGGGAAATATCCTTTGATGATAACATTTTTCCAAGAAAACCAAAGATCGAAGATATCGCCGTTTAGAATCAGAAGCTCTGCTTTTCCCCTCAAACTCATCAGAAAGTTGATAACCTTTTCTCTTCGTATTTTATCTTCTTTTTGCTCCTGCAATTTTAAATGAAAATCTGAAGCAATGTAAACTTTCATAATAATTCCTTTAATTTTAGCGCGTCATTAAATAGTAAAATATATTCGCACCCATTTCAAAAGCTAATTGTTTGATCTGCTGAGGATCATCATGTGCATCACTCCAGCCATCACTGATGTTTGATTCATATGTATACAAAACCATCATTCTCCCAAAATCATCGAAGATAGCAAAAGCTTGTGGTCTTTTATCATCATGTTTGTGGATCTTAGGTAAGCCTTCCTGAAATTTGAAATAGCAATGAAAAATTTCATGACTTGCAGGTAATTCAACTAATTGTTTATCAGGAAAGATCCGCTTGATCACATCACGAAATGAACTATCCATCCCATAATCATCATCAGCATACAAGAATCCCCCTCGCTGGAAATATTCCCGGAGATTTTTAATATCTTTTATAGAAAATTTTATCTTACCATGACCAGTCAAAAAAATAAATGGAAAGTTAAAAAGATTTTGCTCACTTGGTTTTACTCTAAACTCTTTGCTGGCAAAATCGGTGGAAATAGTTCTATTAAGAAATTTCACCAAATTTGGGATAGCATCGGGATCATTATACCAATCACCTCCGCCATCGTATTGTAGGCGAGCTATCTTTGAATCTGCAACAGCATTTGAGATTATGCAGGTTGCTAAGAACAATATTACTATTTTTATTTTTTTCATAATTTTACATTCCTATATTCTAGTTTAAGTAAAAATTGCAAGCAAAAAAATCTGGACACAATTATAATTTCTGAGCTTATGTCTAAAACTGAGCATTAATCTAAAGTAAAATGAGGACCAAATGAATTTATATAAAAAGCTTCAGCAAACAGAAAAATTTTTTCTCATAGCTGGGCCTTGCGTAATAGAAAATGAGGATCTAATGTTGGAGACGGTTGAAGCTCTTAAGAATGAAACCACAAAAAGAGGGATTAGATTTATTTTTAAATCATCATTCAAAAAAGCTAACCGATCCTCAATTGATTCCCCTACGGGACCTGGATTAGTTAAAGGCTTAAAAATCTTAGAAAAGATCAAATCTGAATTTGATACACAAATTATCACCGATGTTCATAAAATAGATGGGATCAAGAAAGTAGCCGAAGTTGCTGATATAATTCAGATTCCTGCATTTCTATCACGACAAACTGATTTATTGGTAAATGCTGGAGAAACAAATAAAATTGTGAATATCAAGAAAGGTCAGTTCATGGCTCCGGAAGACATGAAATATGCTGCGGAAAAAGTCAGCAGTACTGGCAACAAAAAAATTATCTTAACTGAAAGGGGAACTTGCTTTGGTTATCATAATCTTGTAGTTGATTTCAGAGGATTTTCTGTTATGAGTGAATTAAATTTTCCAATTGTTTATGATGTTACGCATAGTCTACAACAACCATCCATAGGAAGAACAAGTGGTGGTTCTCCAGAATATGCAACTATGATGGCGAGAGCTGCTTTAGCAACTAAAAAAGTAAAGGGTTTATTTATTGAAACTCATCCCAATCCTTCGCAGGCATTTAGTGATGCAAAATCGATGTTACCACTTTCTAAGTTGGCAGATCTGTTAGATAGTTGTTTAAATTTGTATTGAGCTTAGAGATCTTGTAAAAATTAATTAGAGGAGAAAATGATAGATTGGAATAAAATCAAAATACTTATTTTGGATAATGATGGCGTTTTGACTGATGGTAAAATTATTTATAATAATGAAAGACTTGAATCAAAAAATTTCTCAGCAAAGGATGGACTTGGTATCAAAATGCTTACTTTCACCCCAATAAAATTAGCAGTAATCACCGGAAGAACATCAGAAATTTTAGAACAAAGATGTGATGATCTGGGGATTGAATACTTATATCAAAACATAAAAAATAAATTCAAACTAACTGAAAAATTATTGGAAGAATTAGGATTAACTTGGGAAAATGTTGCATATCTGGGAGATGACTGGAATGATTATCCTGTTTTCAAAAGATGTCAATTAGCAGCAGTGCCTGCAGATGCGTTCGAAGATATTGCGACCAAGGCAGATTTATTATTAAAAAGAAATGGTGGTGAAGGTGCTGTCCGTGAGTTAATAGTAATGATCTTAAAAGAACAGGGAATTTATGAAAAGGTTTTGGAAGAACTTATCCATCATCTTGAGAATATGTAGTTTAGTCTTGATATTTTCTTGCCAACGAGAGCAGCAAGAAAGATTTCAAGCCTTAAATAGCGAAGTTCCAGATGAAGAAGCAGATTCTGTATTCGTTGTATCTACTACCGGAAATGTTGTTGAATTTGAATTGCAGGCAGATAAAATGTTCAAATATTACGATACAAAACTAACTATTGCTGATACTGTTTTTGTCACTTTTTTTTACGAGGACGGTTCGATTAAATCAACTTTGTACTGCGATAAGGCAAAATTAGATGATTTTGAGAATACACTTACAGGAATTGGTAATGTTGTTATAGAAAGTGAAAATGGAAAGATGAAAGCACCTTTCATAAAAGTCAATCGCAATAATAACCAGGTTAAAGCAGAAAAGGGAGTTACATTATTACGTGGAACAAATACACTCTACGGTGCAGAGATGGAATCTGATCTGAATCTTAACAAAGCAAAAATAATTAAAGTATCTGCTGAAGGAACTATAAAAGATGAAGAGATTGAGTGGTAAATTTTTTATCCTTCACCTTATTTTTGTATTTTTATTTTTAATAAATTTAAATGCAGTAAATTCTGAATTAAGACCGTATAAGCTGATCAATGCCGATACGCTAATTATCCATGAAGTGAGAGGAGAATATATCAGTAATCTGAGAGGTAATGTCCATTTTTTTTATGGGGAGACTGAATTTTTCTCCGATAAGGCGGATATTTTTGAAAAACAAAAAATTGTTCGTCTTTGGGATAATGTTGAAGTGTATGATGATACACTGTCATTATTTGCCGATAAGGTAAATTACTTCCGAAAAAGTGAAAAGCTATTCTTAAATGGAAATGTATTTACAAAAGAGGTTCATTCAGACTCGACATATCGAACTTTTGAAGCAGATTACGTAAAGTATTTTAGAGATCAACAAGAATTTTATGCTAACGATAATGTATCTACTTATGATCAAAGAGAGAATATTTATGGCGAATGTGGTCAGCTTTATTATTTGATAAAAGATGGATATGGATATTTAATGAAAAAGCCAAAGCTACAGTCAGTTGGAAAAGATACTATTAATGTTTCTGCAGAAAAGATCGAGTATTATAATGATTATAAAAAAGTAGTAGCCCTGTTTAATGTTATAACAAATTCTAACGAATTTAAAATTCTTAGCGATTTTCTTCTCTATTATTCTGAAAAAGAAAAAGCGATATATCAGGGAGAACCTAAATTATTTTCCGATAACGCCGATGCTTTAGCCGATGAATTTCAAATATATTTTGAAGATAATAAAATGCGAGAAGCTCTTTTAATTGATTCATGCAAAGTCCTATTTAAAACAGATGAAAATTTCGAAAAAGATTCTTGGGTTGAATCTGATGAAATGCAATTCAAATTTGAAGATGGTAAACTTAAGAAATGCATTTCCACGGGTAATGTGGATTCATACTATAATCAAAAGAAAACAGATAAGAAACAATTTACGAAAAATAGAGCTAAAGGTGAAAAATTAATAATTCAATTTGGAGAAGATAGTATTTTAGAGACATTAAAAATGATTAACAATATCCAGGGAAACTATATTTTTCAAAGAAAATAATCTTTTTTCATAATATTTTAAAAAGCTAGGCATATTTTGTTCCAAATTAGAATTATTGGTAAACTATAGCTTGACAAATAACAATTCTTTTTTATTTCTTTAATAGATATGAAAAAGATAAAAGCTAAAAATTTAGTAAAAATATATGGTAAAAAGCGTGTTGTAAACAACGTTAATATAGAAATTGATCAAGGTGAAGTTGTGGGAATACTTGGACCTAATGGAGCAGGTAAATCCACTACTTTTTATATGATCCTTGGTTTGATAAAAGCCAATGAAGGGAAAGTTTTTTTTAACAATTCTGACATCACGACATTACCGATGTATAAAAGAGCTCAGCTTGGCATAGGTTACTTATCACAAGAGCCTTCTATCTTTCACAAATTAACAGTAGAACAAAACATTTTAGCGATTTTAGAGACGTTGGACATGTCAAAGAAAGAAAGAAAACAACGTTTAGAGGAACATCTTGCTGAGTTGGGATTATCTAAGTTAGCTAAACAAAAAGCATATACTCTGTCCGGAGGAGAAAGACGTAAATTGGAAATAACTAGATCATTAGTTACATCTCCTTCTTTTATCTTAATGGATGAACCGTTTGCAGGAGTTGACCCACTTGCTGTAGCGGACATTCAGGATATAATTCAAAAACTAAAGGATAAAAAAATTGGAGTGTTGATCACAGATCATAATGTATTAGAAACTTTGAAAATCACGAAAAGGGCTTATATTATTTTTGATGGTGAGATATTGTTATCTGGAACTTCTCGGGAACTAGTAAAAAATGAAAAGGCCCGAGAAGTCTATTTGGGAGACAGATTTATTAATCCCTTTGATCAAAATTAGCTAAAATATTAGTTGGAATTATGAGTAAAATGAAACAAGAGTTGTATCAAAAACAAACTCAGAATTTAATGCTAAAACCCAAGATGTTACAATCTTTGGAAATGCTGGCATTACCACTCCTGCAACTAGAAGCACATGTAAAAATGGAAATGATCAATAATCCTATGCTCGAGGTTTTGGATTATGATAATGAAGATGATAATGCGGATGATGAAAGAGAAGAAGAGAGTGAAGATTCAGAATTGGAGAAGACAATTGAAGAATCTGAACAGTTAAGTGAAATACTGGATTCATATAATAGTACTTACGAGAAAAGTTCATATAACAAAGATCACGATAAGATGGAAGTACTAGAAAAAGTTGTACAATCCAAAGGCAATAAAAGAGATGATTTTATTGTCCAATTAGATAAATTGGAACTTTCAGAAAAAGAATACGATTTTTCCTTTGAACTTATTGATAATGTTAATGATCATGGTTATTTACCGAATGATATTAGTGTTGAGGATCTTTCTATTGAGTATTCAATATCAATTAAAAGAGCATACGAGATTCATCAAAAAATCCTTCATTTTAAACCTGCAGGTATAACAGCTAGGACTACTGAAGAATGCTTAGTAGCTCAACTAGATGAGAAGAATAATCATAAAATAATAATACCACTAATTAAAGAGAGCTTCCAGGATTTGATCCATAGAAGATATCAAAAATTAGCTTCAAAATATGGAACTACTAGTAAAACAATAATGAGGATCAAAGAAGAGATATCACATTTAGATCCTAAGCCTGGTTTAAGATTATTTTCTGGTGAAAATGAATATGTTACTCCAGATCTTATCTTAAAAAAAATAGGTGGAGAATATGAAATTATCTTAAATGATTATTCATTTCCTAAAGTAAGATTGAGTAGAAATCACAAAAAAATTCTTCAACAGGTTAAAAAGGATAAAATTGGTGTGGAATATCTGCGAAAGAAAATAAATTCTGCTAAGTTCTTAATCAAATCCCTTTATCTTAGAGGAAGAACTTTAGAAAATGTGATGCGTTCGATAATAAATTACCAATCAGATTTTTTTTATAAAGATAGTGGATTTTTGAAACCACTAACCTATGCCGTGATTGCAGAAGAATTACAAGTCAATGAATCAACGATTTCCAGAGTTGTTAGCAGCAAATATGCTGATACCCCTTTTGGTATTATGTGCCTAAAAGAGTTCTTTACTAGTAAAGCTGGTAAGGATATGAAATATAATTCAGTCTCCAGACATAATGTAGAAACAAAGATCTATAAAATGATAGAAAATGAAGAAAAGTCTGATCCCCTCAGTGATCAAGCGATCACCGATAAATTAAAGGACTTGGGAATTAATGTGTCACGAAGAGTTGTAGCTAAATATAGAAAAGCAAGAGGTATTTTGAACAGTCACTTAAGGAGAAAGGAATGAAAAAATACAAAGTTGCTATCATCGGCGGGGGACCTGGAGGTTATGTAACAGCAATTCGCTTACAACAATATGGTGTCAACGTTGCTATTTTTGAAAAGGAAAGATTAGGTGGTGTATGCCTTAATCACGGATGTATCCCAACAAAAGCTATGGTGAAAGTTGCAGAGACTTTTTCTAATATAAAAAAGGCTAGTGAATTTGGAATTGATGTTGAAAATCCAAAAATAGAATATGATAAGGTTTTTCAAAGAAAAAACAAAGTTGTAGAAAAATTAGTTTCAGGTGTTGAGTTCATCTTTAGAAAAAGAAAAATCAATCTTATTCAAGAAAAAGTTTTGCAGATAAAAAAAGAATCTGAAAAATATGTTTTAGAAACTAAAGAATCTAGCTACAATGTTGAATATGTAATTATTGCTACGGGCTCGGAACCAAAAGAGCTACCTTTTATGAAGTTTGATCATCAGAGGATCTTATCTTCAAAAAGTATTTTACAGATGCAAAAGATCCCAAAAAAATTAGTTGTGATCGGTGGCGGCGTTATTGGTTGTGAATTTGCTTCGATTTTCAATCGACTTGGTGTAGAGGTTGAGATTGTTGAATTTCTCCCTCAACTTATCAATACTGAAGACTTGGAGATTTCAAAAAGATTACTTATGGCCTTTAAAAAGTCAAAAATAAAAGTTCATCTTAATACAAGTGTAGAAGAGCATGTACTAAGAAATGATAAGATCATGTTGAAACTATCTAACGGAAAAGAGATCAGTTCTGATAAAGTGCTGGTTAGTGTTGGTCGTAAGCCTGTTTTTGATATTAAAACTGAGAACTTTGAACTTAAAATGAATAGTGACTTTATTGATATAAATGAGAGAATGAATACAAATATTAGAAATATCTATAGTCTGGGTGATGTTACTGGTAAGCTTATGCTTGCTCATACTGCTAGTAAACAAGGGTTAATTATAGCGGATATTCTCAATAACAAAATTAATAATAAAAAAGATAATGTTATTTCACTAAAATATGAGAATATCCCTGCATGTACTTTCACTCATCCGGAAGTTGCCTCAGTAGGTTTGACTGAAAGGCAAGCTAAAGATAAATATGGTAAATTATTGATCGGTAAATTCCCATTTACTGCAAATGGGAAGGCACTGGGTTTAGGAGAAACATTCGGTTTGGTAAAAACAATAGCTGATGAACAAACTCATAAGATACTTGGGATTCATATCATTGGTCCACAAGCGACGGAATTAATAGCTCAAGCGGGAGTTTTATTGGGAAGAAGTACTACATTTGATGATGCTAAGAAAATAATATTCGCCCATCCAACACTATCAGAAGCGGTTATGGAATCTTTAGAAGATTTGGAAAACCTCGCAATTCATAAATTGTAAATATGAAATATAAGAGAAAGCCAAGTTGGCTTAAAACGAATACTCTGGGAGCACTAAGATCGAGTGAAATCCGCAGAAAATTACGTGAGAGAAATCTTCATACTGTTTGTGAAAGTGCGAAATGTCCGAATTTGGGAGAATGTTTCGAAAATGGAACTGCGACCTTTATGATACTGGGAGATACTTGCACAAGAAATTGCAGATTTTGTGCTATAAATAATAATATCGAAGATCTAGTTCCTGTTGATAGCGAAGAACCCATAAAAATTGCTGAATTATCAAAAGATTTGGGATTAAAACACATTGTGATTACAACCGTTACCCGCGATGATCTAGAGGATGGAGGAGCATCACAATTCGTTCATGTAATCAATAAAATCCGTAAAATTTGCAACGAAGAAGTAACTGTAGAAGTTTTGATCTCTGATCTTCAAGGTAATGTAAATGCCCTAAATAAAATAATAGACGCTTCTCCAGATGTCCTAAATCATAATGTAGAAACGATCCAAAGATTGTATCCAGAAGTTAGACCCATGGCTAATTTTGCTAGGTCATTAAACATTTTAAAAAATGCTAATATAAGAAATAAAAACATTATAACTAAAAGTGGTTTTATGGTCGGTTTAGGAGAAGAAAAAAAAGAAGTGCTTTCGCTTATGGAACAACTACGTAAAGCTAATGTGGATGTTATCACTATAGGCCAATACATTGCTCCATCCAAAAAACATTACGAAGTAGTAGAATATGTACATCCTGAAATTTTCAAATATTATACAACTAAAGGAAGATCAATGGGATTCAAATTAGTTGAATCTGGCCCATTAGTACGAAGTTCTTATCATGCTGAGAAAGCAAGAAAAATAATAAATTTTCGCTAATGATCTAATTTGATATTAGAAATACAAAAGCGAATTAAAGGAGTGAACTATGCAAATTACAATTACTGCACGTCATTTTGATTTGACCAATGCAATACGTGATCATGTGTATGAAAGCAGTGAAAAAATGGAAAAGTATTTCGACCACTTAATCAATTCTCAATTTGTTTTATCTTTTGAGAATGATAGAAGTGTGGTGGAACTATTGACTCATGCTCCAAAACATAATCTAAAAAGTGAAGCTACGGAAAAAGATATGTACTTAGCAATTGATGAAGCAGTGGATAAAATGGTATCCCAAATCAAAAAGATGAAAGAAAAATGGGCAGATTATCAGAAGAAAAGTTTACAGGAGAACTCTCAATTTGTTTATGCAAATCTTATTTCCAAAGAGGATGATAGAAAGAGGGTAAATGTAAAACGAATTGTTGCTGAAAATATGACCGTGAACGATGCTATCGATAAATTTGAAGATATTTCAGATCCATATTACATTTTTAAAAATATTGAAACCGACAGAGTTAATGTTATTATCAAGAAGGATGAAGAACATTACAAATTGATCGAACCTTAATAAATAATTTAACCCGCTCTCGTGATGGGGGCGGGTTGATAACAGATCTATAGGTGATTTTATGAAAAGTATAAATGTAAAAGATTTTTTTGAATTAAAAAAGAAAGAACTTTCACTTTCACTTGTAACCGATCCAAAGACGATGGATAAAGAAATCGTGAATCCATATCTAAATAGACCCGGATTGGCATTTGCGGGATATTTTGAACGATTTGCTTTTAAAAGAGTTCAAATATTGGGAGAAAGAGAAATAAGTTATCTTCAATCTTTGAAAAGTGAAGATATGTATAATATAATCAAGGAAGTATTTATGTATGATATCCCTTGTTTTATTATTACAAAAGGTCTTTCATTACCAGATCAAATGGAATTCTTAGCAAATGAAATGAATATTCCTTTGTTTGTATCTAGATTAACTACAGATAAAGTTTTTCATCAGTTAAGAAGATATTTATATGATCAGTTTGCTCCTTCAAAAACTATTCACGGAACTTTGGTAGATGTATTTGGAGTAGGAATTCTACTGACTGGGAAAAGTGGTATTGGTAAGAGCGAATGTGCATTGGACCTGGTAGAGCGTGGGCGTCGTATAGTAACTGATGATGTTGTAAAAATGATAGCTAAGGATGACATTGTGATCGGAAAGTCTTCTACTGATTATGGACATTTTATGGAAGTCCGCGGAATAGGTTTGATAAATGTGGCAAAAATGTTCGGCATTCAAGCTGTTCGTCCTACTAAAAGGATAGATGTACAAATAGAACTCATGCCCTGGAAGGATAACATGGATTATGAACGTATAGGTTTAAGTGAAAATTATGTCAATATCCTTGATGTTAAAATTCCCATTATTTATTTGCCTATATCTCCTGGGAAGAATGTATCTGTAATAATTGAAGTTGTCGCTATGAATTATATGCTTAAATCGTTTGGGTACGATGCAGCGAAAGATTTTTCCCAAAAAGTTCAAGCAGATATAAAAAAGAAAAGCAATAAGCAGAAATAATATGATTAGAAAAACAATAAAAATAAAGAACAAACTGGGCATGCATGCTAGACCAGCAACAATGATCGTTAAAGCAGCAACAAAGTTCAGATCAGAGTTTAAGATCGTGAAAGATGATATAGAAATCAATGGAAAGAGCATTATGGGCGTTATGACACTAGCTGCTGAATTTGGTTCCACCTTAGATTTAATAGCAGATGGTATTGATGAAGAATATCTTATAAAGGAAATTTCAGAACTTTTTGATAATAAATTCGATGAAGAATAGGATTGTTTATGAAAAAAATAAAAGGTGTTAGTGTTTCTGGTGGAGTGGCAATTGGTAAAGTGCAGATTATCAATCAAAATAAATTAGTTATTAAGAGACACAACATTGATAAATTTGAAGTCGAAGAAGAACTAACGAAGTTTGAAGATAGCATAGAACATGTTGTAGAGGAAATTGACCTTTTAATTGAAAATATATCACAATCTAAAGTAAATAAAGATATTCTTGAAGCACATAAGATGATATTAAAAGATCCAGATTTAACAGCCAATATAAAAAAATCTATTAAAACTGAATTATTAAGCTTGGAAAAAGCGATAAAACTGCATTTTACAGATGTTATTGAGTTATTTGATAATATGGAAAATGACTATTTGTCAACCCGTTCATCTGATTATGAAGATGTTGCGTATCGTCTTTTAAGCCATGTTCTTAAGCAAAATGATCATTTATCACATGAGATTAATGAGAATGCTATTTTAGTAATGAACAAGATATCTCCTTCAATGGCTACGAAAGTGTTTAAAAAACAAATCAATGGACTTTGCATGGAAAAAGGGAGTAAGAATTCTCATAGTAGTATAATAGCACGCTCTATGAACTTACCTATGATTGTGAATGTTGAGAGTATAATCGATGCAGTAAAAGATGAAGATCTTGTTATACTCAATGGAAATAATGGTGATGTGATCGTTCATCCTGATGATGCTACTATACAAAAATATCGAAAATTTGTAGCGAAACAAGATGAAGAAAAAAGCCAACTTTTAAAAGTCGTAGATCTTCCTACTAAAACTAAAGATAATAAAAAAATACCTTTAATGAGTAATATAGAGATCCCGGATGAAATACAGCAAGTCCGAAAAGTTAAAAGTGAAGGGATAGGTCTTTTTCGGACAGAATTTCTTTTCATGGGAACTAATAAATTACCAATCGAAGAAGAACAATTTGAGATTTATAAGAAAGTAGCAGAAGAATGTTATCCAAATCCTTTGGTAATTCGTACTATAGATATTGGAGGCGATAAATTAACTAAATTATTAAATATTGAACATGAGGTTAATCCTAATCTGGGTTGTCGTGGTATTCGTATTTCATTAAAATATGATCTCATATTTAAACAGCAGATCAAAGCTATTTTACGAGCTAATCTGAAAGGGAATATCAAGATTATGTTTCCTATGATCTCTTGTGTCGCTGAGATTAAAAAATCAAAAAAAATTATTCAAGAATGTAGTGATGAGCTCAAAGTAAATAAGATCAAACACAACCCGAATATTAAAATCGGTGCAATGATTGAAATCCCATCAGCTGCGATTACCTCAGATCTTCTAGCAAAAGAATGTGATTTCCTCAGTATTGGCACAAATGATCTAGTTCAATATACAATGGCTGTCGATAGAGATAATGCCTCTTTATCAGAATATTATCAGCCTAGTCATCTGTCTGTTTTACGATTGATAAAAATGACGATTGAAAATGCGCATAAAGAAAATATTAAAGTTGCCTTATGCGGTGAGATGGCTTCAGAAAAAAAATATATAAAACTACTGATAGGATTAGATGTAGATGAGTTGAGCGTTAGTCCAGGTAGATTCTTAATGGTTAAAAAAGAAATACTAAATACTAATTATGAAGCTGCAGCAAAATTAGATGAAAAAATATTTCATGCACTTGTTGAAGTTTAAGTAAAAAAATACTATAATATGTCCTTGCTTGTTAGACAATGGAGAGAATATGAAGAACGAAAAGCACTTATTTACCTCTGAATCAGTTACTGAAGGTCATCCGGACAAGATGGCAGATCAAATATCTGATGCAATTCTTGATGAGATCATTCGCTGCGATCCTAATGCACGAGTAGCCTGCGAAACTTTCTTAACTACTGGTATGGCTTTGGTTGGTGGTGAGATCACTACAGAATGCTATGCCGATATTCCACAGATCGTACGGAACACGATCAGAGAGATCGGTTACACGAAAGCCGATTTTGGTATAGATGCCCGGACATGTGCTGTTGTTACAACAATAGACAAACAATCTCCCGATATTGCTTTGGGTGTCAATGAAAATGAAGATCATGAGCAGGGTGCTGGAGATCAGGGTATGATGTTCGGATTTGCATGTGACGAAACCGAAGAATTGATGCCGATGACAACGATCTTCGCTCATAAGCTTGCCAGCAAACTAGCAGAAGTTCGAAAAGAAAATATTTTGAGCTATTTAAGACCAGATGGAAAAACTCAGATAACCATCGAGTATTGGAATGGAGAACCCAAAAGGATCGAAGCTATTGTCATTTCTGCTCAGCACGATCCCGGAATAGATCAAACACAATTCAGAAAAGATGTAATAGATAAAGTGATTACTCCAATCATACCTCAAGAATTCATCGACAATGATACAGAAATTTTCGTGAACCCCACGGGTAAATTCGTCCTGGGAGGTCCGCATGCAGATACAGGTTTAACCGGAAGAAAAATAATTGTAGATACATATGGTGGTAAGGGAAGTCATGGAGGGGGAGCCTTCAGTGGTAAAGACCCTTCCAAAGTGGATAGAAGTGCTTCCTATATGGCACGTTATATTGCAAAAAATATTGTTGCGGCGGGTTTTGCCAGAGAATGTGAGGTACAAATTGCGTACGCGATTGGTGTAGCAAAACCTGTTTCGGTGATGATCGATACTTTCGATACGGGTACAATTGCTGATGAAAAGATAGTGAAGATCGTTCGAGAACTCTTTCCACTTAAACCCAAAGCAATTATTGAATATCTAGATCTAAAAAGACCGATCTTCAAAAAAACAGCAGTTTACGGACATTTTGGTCGTCAGTTACCGGAATTCACCTGGGAAAAAACCGATATGGTAAATGCTTTAAAAGAAGAATACAAGAAGATAAAGCACACTAAATAATTAAAACTTGTTTGCTTCCAACTTTTATTTTGGAGATAATATGAACGGTATTGTATCGATCAAAAACAGGATTTGTTAAACAATATGCAGAGCTTATCTCAATAGCATTAGAAATTGATAACAAAGATGTTAATGTTGTAAAAAAAATGATCTGGTAAAATATGATTATATTATTTTTGGTGGAACCTTATATGCCAGCGGCATTAATGGGTTAAAAAAATTCAAGAAATTGATAAATATTGAAAGTAGCGATAAAAAGTTGATTGTTTTCCTAACTGGTGCATCAACCGGTAAAAAAGAAGAAATTGATGTTGTGATTGATAAAAATTTTAGCAGTTCACAAAGGTCGAATGTTAAAACTTTCTATTTATGTGGTGGATTTAATTATAATAAACTTAATTTTTTCAATAAGTTTTTAATGAATATCATGAAGTTCATGCTAAAAAGGAAAAAGAATCCAACAAAAGATGAAAAAGGAATGCTGGAAGCGTTTGACAAACCAGTGAATTTTGTATCTGAAGAGAATATACAAACTTTGCTTTGTTATGTAAGAAATTTAGAGAATTGAAACTACTTATATTTAGTCCTCAATAATTTAATTGTAATTATTTTTTAGCTCGAACAAATTTTTAACTTTTTTTGAAATTCTTTAATCACTCATATATTCCACAGGTTTAAATAATATTATAATATAATGATAATAGAAAACGATTGACCAATAATCCGCATAATTTTTTTTCGTACAGCAAGTAAGAGCATGAATAATCAAAAATTTGGAACATAAATATCTCGAACTTAATAAATTTCTAAACCAGGAATGGGTGATGCAGAGAAGCTTGAAAACTGAATTTTTATCTAAGAAAGTAACCTCACCGCTTGTGTTACCGGCAGGTGTCATGGGTATGGCATTTTCCGGTTTTAACATTTCTATTAAACATGGGGCTGGAATTGTTACCAGCAAATCACTAACACTTAAACCCAGAAAAGGTCATAAAGGACCAGTAGTTGCTCAATTTGAAGGTGGAATCTTAAATAGTATGGGATTGTGTAACCCCGGCATTGTCGATGGTCTGACTGAGATCGACCAATTTAAAAAACGCTCACGAATACCAGTCATCGTGAGCGTTTTTGCTACTGATCTAGATGACTTCTTAGAACTCACAAAATTTGTGAATAAAAGTAGTGGCGATTTTTTAGAACTCAATTTATCCTGCCCCAATGTATATGATGAATTTGGAGTACCGCTAGCCGCATCAAAAAATGAGGTCTTTAAAATAGTGAATGCGGTAAAATCAATTTCGGAAAAACCATTAATTGCTAAGTTATCACCAAATGTTTACGATATAGTACCAATCGTAAAAGCTGCAGAATCAGCAGGTGCTGATGCTTTGTGCATGATAAACACAGTAGGACCGGGAATGATGATAGATACAAAAATGTGTAGACCAGTATTACATAATAAATTTGGAGGGCTATCTGGACCAGCAATAAAACCGATTGCACTGAAACTAATTTACCAAGCTTATTCAGAAGTTAATATTCCAATTATTGGTATGGGTGGCGTCACATATGGTGAAGATGCAATCCAAATGTTGATGGCTGGTGCTTCTGTTATAGGTGTTGGAACGGCTGTACATTATCGAGGGATAGAAGTTTTTAATAAGATCAATAATGAAATGGTTAAATTCATGGAAGAGAATGAATATCAAAATTTGAAAGATATTCCAAAGTTAGAAAAGTTAAAAATTTTAAATTGCGAATCTAAGCGTAACATAAATGGATAAGAGATTAACACTAAAAATAGATAAAATAGTTGAAGAAACTACAAATATCAAAACATTCACATTCAAACATAAACTTGATGCAAAACCAGGTCAATTCATCATGCTTACTGATTTTGAAGGGGGAGAAAAACCATTTTCAATATCCAATTGTACAAAAGCGAAATTTTCCATTACCGTTAAGAAAATCGGCGATTTTACAACTCGACTTTTTAATAAGTGTGTAGGAGATTATGTCTCGATCAGAGGTGCCTTCGGCTCCTCTTTTTTTATATCTAAGAACAAGGTTCTACTAGTTGGTGGTGGTTATGCAGTTCCGACCCTTTATTTCTTAGCTAAAGTGTTATTAAAAGCGGGAGCACATGTAACATTAATCAATGGTGCACGCACAAAAAGCGAACATATTTTCGCAGACAGGTTTAAAAAATTGCATATCGATGTTATAAATTCTACAGACGATGATTCATTTGGGGAAAAAGGAACTTCTGTTGATGTTGCACGAAAACTACTGGGCTTAAGACCCAAACTTGGAAACCAAAAGCATGATTTTGATTTTATCTACGCTTCCGGACCGGAAATGATGATGAAAGCTCTTCAAGATGTGATTGGCGAAATTGATTATGAATTTCTTTTTGAAAGATATATGAAATGCGGGATTGGGATCTGTGGTGGTTGTACGATGGATCCCTTGGGTGTAAGACTTTGTGTTGAAGGCCCAGTTTTATCCAAGAAAAAAGTAGAACAACTTACAGAATTTGGGAAATATCATCGTGATGCAAGTGGTAAAAGGATCACTTTTTGATGAATACATTAAAGAATAAAGGGATGAAAAAATTACTGAAAAATTGCCAAACACTTGATGGCATGAAGGATATCGTCATTGCAAAAGATAAGATTATTGAAATTTATTCTTTAGAAAATTCATTTCGTAAAACGGGATATGCTGATAGCGATTTTGATGAAATCATCGACATCAATGGAAAACTTGTAATCCCGGGTGGAATCGATCCGCATGTTCACGTTCGTGATCTCAATCAGAGCGATAAAGAAGATTGGACAAGTGCGAGTCAAGCAGCACTCGCAGGTGGAATTACCACGATCTTTGATATGCCGAATACGATTCCTCCTACAACTAATTTGCACAATCTTGCCCTCAAAAGGAAAGCTGCTAAAAAATCCTTGATCAATTACAAATTTCACCTAGGAGCTACCAACGATAATTTATCTGATCTTAAAGATATATTTGATAAAAATCCAACTGATATAGCTGGGATTAAACTATTTTTAGCAGGTTCTAGTACAAATGAAATTATCACAAATGAGAATAAGATAAAAGAACTTTTCAAACTTGCAAAGAGATATAACAAAATTGTTTTAGTACATACTGAATTGCAAAAATGCTTGGATAAATGGGATACATTTACTGAAGAGAAATGTATTCAAAATCATAATCAACAAAGGAACAGAGAATGCGCAATTAAGGGTACAAAATTGGTTTTGGATTTGGCTGAAGAAATAGCAAACAAACTATACATATGCCACGTTTCCACAAAAGAAGAAATTGAATTGATCCATAGTGCAAAACAAATTAACGATAACATCTTCTGTGAAGTTACTCCACACCATTTAAACTTGGAAAACGGTATTCTTGACCTAGTTGGTAATTTTGGTAAAGTAAATCCTCCACTTAGAACAACAAACGACAACGAGGCACTTTGGAAGGCAGTGGAAGATGGAACGATAGATTGTATAGGAAGTGATCATGCACCACATACAATCGATGAAAAGATAGAAGATTATGAGAATGCACCATCTGGCTTTCCGGGTCTTGAGACCACGCTGCCAATTCTTATAACAGAATTCAATAAGCGCAATATTCCAATTGAAAGATTTGTTGAACTCACAAGTACGAAAACTGCTGAAATCTTTGACATAAAAGAACGTGGTAAGATCGAAAAAAACTACTTTGCTGATCTAACAATAATTAATACTGGGAATAAATTTCCAATTATAGCTTCATTGTTTCATAGCAAAGCGAAGTATTCACCATTTGATGGTATGGAAGTTATGGGAAAAGTTGAGATGATATTTGTTAATGGAATGAATATCGAATATCGAACAAGGAATTATGAATGATGAAGAAAACACACCTCCCGACTAAAGTCGGATTCCTCACCAACCTTCACATTTCTTCGGCTTGGCAAGCAAGAGGAAAATTCCCCTCTAAAAAGAGGGGTGGTTTTTCGAAGAAAAATCGGGGTGTGTAAAACACAAAAATGAAAATTAAATATAATCCTAAACTGAAAGAAAGAGCAAGAGAACTCCGGAATAATTCTACTCTGTCAGAAGTTCTTTTTTGGAAAGAAATCAAGAACCAGAAACTGGGTTTTGATTTTCATCGTCAAAAACCGATAGATAATTACATTGTTGATTTCTTTTGTCATAAATTGATGCTGGCGATTGAGGTTGATGGAGTTAGCCATAATTTCAAAGTAAAATACGATGAAGAACGACAGAATAAACTATCAAGTTTGGGAATACATTTCATCAGATTCAGAGATGAAGATGTTAAGAAAAACTCACAGGGATGTGTTGATTTTTTGAAACAATGGATCGAAGAAAACACACCCCGCGACTGAAGTCGCACCCCTCTTTTTAGAGGGGATTGTTAGAAAACAAAAACAAGGAGGAGAAAATGAGATTGATTTTTTTTATATTCATAATAATTTTGATAATCTGTAGTTGTGCTATAAAAGATATGTTAGATAATTATTTAGTTTTACAAATTAACTGTGAACCTAATATCCAAGGATTAGAAGTTTATTATGATAATAATTACGTTGGATTTACTGATAGCGAAGGAAATTTTACCGAAAAAATAATATTCAATAAATACAGTAGTCACACAATAACTTTTAAGAAAAATGAATTACTAATAAAATACAATTTTAGTGAATATTTTTCTAATATCGAAAGGACTAAATTAGATGGAAAACTTATACCAGCGGATAAATATATTATAATTAATAAAACGGAAGATAAATTTACAAATATTCTTAAGTTTAAAATTTTTTATCAAAAATATCAAAATGATCTAAATGAACAAAAGAAGAAAAAAAAACAAAAATTTATTTTCAAATCATATATAGATTCATTAGAACAAAATCCTAGATGGATTAATTCTTTAGACGTTAATTTTCGTGTTGGTCCAAGCACAAATGAAAAAATAATTAAAACACTAAGAGAAGGCTGTGAAGTCTATTTTCAACTAGAAGAAAATGGGTGGTCAAAGGTTCTCTTTAGAAGAGAAAATATTAACATAAAAACTATAGATAATACTGATGAAATATTAGGTTCTTATATTGAAGGTTGGATATTTTCTACTTTGTTAAGTAATGAGTATATTTATCCTGTTTCAGATAATTTTTATGATTTTTTGAAAAAAGAAAAAAAAAGAAGACAAAATTTTTTGGATAAAAACACAAATATTAGTATAAAATATAAAGAAGCTATCATAAATGGTAAAATAATTTTGGGTATGACTGCTGAAATGGTAATTGCTAGTTGGGGATATCCAGATGATGTTAATAAATCAGTTACTGGATATGGAACAAACGAGCAATGGATTTATGGTGATTATGATTCTATAGAAGAACACTTCCTATATTTCGATAATGGGATTTTGACAGGATGGCAGGAGTATTAATTATATGAAAAAAAAAACAAACATAAAAAGTATTCCAACCTTACTCTCTTGTTTAAAAAGAATTTATCCAGTTGGTCATTTTCGTGATATTGATAGCTTTGAAAAAGCTAAAAACTATTTGAATCAATTTGATTTAATTGTGCGTTCAGCACAATTTTATGACACTTTACTTAAACTTGATGCAATGAAAATTAACATTCTGAATAAAGATGTAATTAAAAGATTCAAATCAATGGATTTTATTAATATTTATCATGAATTATTAGTTGGTAAGGTTTTCAATGAAAATGGATTTTCCATTACTCATAATCCAAAAATAAATAATCAAACTCCAGATTGGATGATTTCAAAAAACAATAAAGAATGTATTATAGAAGTTTTTACATCAAACAAATATTATGATTTAGTAAAGGAAAGTAAACAACTTACAATATTTTCTGCTAAATTGCAGAAACTAAAATATTCTTTTACTGTTAGTATAAATAATTCAAGATTTGATAAGTCATTAAATTCAATTCAAAAAATCAATAATGCTATAAATGAAGTTATTAATCATATCGACAGAAAAACTTCAAATGAATTGCCAGTATTATCATTAAGTTGTGGAATAGATTTAACTTTTCGATATAGTTCAAATAAAAACAATATTTTTATTAAGGGAAGTGCTAAAATGTTGAAAGGAGGTGTTTATACTTATAGAATCGTCAAAGCAATTCAAGAAAAATATAATAAATACAAACAGTTAATTAATGATAATAAGTTACCATTTATTATTTGTTGCACTACAGAGAATTTTAATAGAATGAATACTGAGAATTTTAATACAATCATTTTTGGTAATAAGAGTAATAGTGGTGTTCTAACCATTAATAGGTGTGAAGAAGTGAGTGGATTTTTAATTTTAAAAAATAATTATTACCACAATGTGATAAATTTTGAATATGTAGCAAATCCATATTCCATGAATCCATATTCCATTACTTTGAAAAACAAGTAATCATTTAGTATTTTTCATGAGAACATAATAAATAATAATATTCCTAAAATTTAGATAATAAAGGAGAAAACATAAAATGACAGTAGAAGAATTTATTCTAAGCTTAGAAAAGATCGGAGCGATAAAGTTCGGGCAGTTTACACTTAAGAGCGGACGCATCTCACCTTTCTATTTTGATCTGAGAGATATGATAAGTTTACCCAAAATTCTGGAAGGAGTTGCTGATCTGCTTGCGGAAAGGATCAAAGATATGGATTTCGACGTGCTTACGGGAATTCCTTACACTGCGCTTCCAATTGCATCGCTAGTGGCTAGCAAACTAAACAAACCGCTAGTGTACATACGTAAGGAAGAAAAGGCTTATGGAACCGGTAAGAATGTCATCGGTAAATTTAAAAAAGGTGCCAAATGTCTAGTTATTGATGATCTGATAACTACAGGAGCAAGTAAGATCGAAACTGCGGAAAAGTATGAAAAAGAAGGCGTTATCATAAAAGATTTTGTTGTAATAATAGATCGAAGCGCAAATGGAAAAGAAGAATTAGCTAAAAACAATTACAAACTGCACAGTCTTATATCTTTGGATGAAATAGTAAAATTACTGCAAAGTAAAGAATTGATAACAAATGAAAAGGTAAAGGAAG
>LSCM01000090.1 GCA_001577185.1 Cloacimonetes bacterium TCS62
GGTATCTAAAGGTTCAACAACTAAAGATATGATATCGTTCCTATGAGTAAAACCTTTAATGAGCTTCGGAGATTCAAGTGAATCTGCTGTTTTGATGGTTAAGTTACCAAAGTTTTTGATAGTTTCGCTTAAAATCACACTCAGTTGGCTTTCAGACTTAACTTTTATCGATTCAATTTTGGGTCGTAGTGTATCTACATAGGCAAGATGAACGTTTAATGTTTGCATTTCCTCCTTTGGAATAACATGAAAATAGTAAGGTTCTTTTTCAATATCATAAATCCGATTTTGATTTTTATCTATAAACATTTCTATAATATGCTCTTCTTCATTTAAATTTTCTAATACAAAAGATCGATCATCTATATTTCTTGCATATATTTTAGTAGAATCTGCTGTCATCAGTTTTAATTGAACCGATTTTGACTTATCTTCAGACTTCTCATAACTAATCTTACCCGCTATACGTCGTTCATTTAGATTACCATTTGCATATACAAATAGATAATTTTCCTTAAGCAAATTTCCATGTTCACCTTCGATCTTATCGGTAAAAGAAAAAAAATAGTTTGCATTCTTCCTAAGTTGCTCGTAAATTTCGATCTTAAGAACGCTTTTGTCCCATATATATTTTTTTTGGTCAATTGATGGATAAATGTAAAGTCCGGTTAATATCGAATTTCTTTTAATCGGTTTGGAAAATACGATCTCGATATTCTTATCACTAATATTAGAAAATTCTTCAGGAGATATTGAAATAATCTCTGGCTTTATTGTATCTTTCTTTCCTCCAGTAGGATTTTTTCTATGACCACAAGAGAACATTGAGAGTAATAATATCAGCAAGAGAAAGAAACTAAACTTTCCTTCTAAAACAGTTTCTAAAAAAAAATTAATCTTATTTTGTAATTTCATTTTTTGCTATGATCAAAAGTACCATTTTCGATAAAAAAAACGATCTGCCTCATTACTTCATTATTGTATTTTATGGAAAGGTGCGTACTAGATACGATCAAAAAATCATTCATCTCTTTTAATTTTGCATTATTCACCGAAACTCGCCCATCATCTTTACCAGGAATTATCTTGGAAAAATAAGGATTCGCACTTGTATCACCAGTGATGATCCCAATATCAGGTTTTATCCCTTTTAGTTTTTTAATCACTTTTGAGTCTGTAGCTAACTGCTGTCCTACTTCACCCAGAATCAGTTGATAAAACGGGCTATCCTTAAAGTGATTAGCAATCTCAGAGCCTTTATTTGGAGGGCTGAGCATAACTATTCTGCTTCCTGTAGGAATGGAATTCTCCTGCAAATAATATCTCAGGATCAACCCACCCATAGAGTGTGTAACAAAATGAACTTTCTCATATTTTTTACTGATATTCTTGATCTTATGGGATAACTTGTTCTCAGCAATAGACTCTATAGTTTTATTACTAGTTGTATATCCAATATTAAAAGTTTTGTATTCAGAATCTTCTAAAGTTTTCTTTATTTTTAACATAGATAATTTAACATCACCCAATCCATGCATCAAAACAACACATTCTCTTTGATTCAATATCTCGGGATTATCTGCAAAGAGGTTAGAAACAATAAAAAAAGCTAGTAAAATTAAGAGATAACGCATTAATCTTTAACAGAATACCGTCTTCTAAAAGCATTACTCAAAGTTAAGGAGCTTGAATATTCAATATCTCCTCCAAAAGGCAATCCAGTTGATAAACGTGTTATTTTAATATTATCGTTTTGAATATTAGAGGCAATATAATTAATTGTAGTTTCTCCTTCTGTGGAAGGACTTATAGCTAATATAATCTCCTTTATCTTTCTTGACCTGATCAATTTCTTAAGTTTAGGAAAATGTATTTCCTCAGGACCGATCCCGTCAATTGGCGATAAGAGTCTATTTAGGACAAAATATTTCCCTTGGAATTCATGGATTTTTTCAATAAGCAATATATCTTGTGTAGTTTCTACAACACACAATAGTTCATCACTACGCTTCTCATCAGAACACAACTGGCAGGGATCTTTATCAGTTAACATATTACAAGTAGTACAATTTTGAAAATTACTCACAGCCTTTCTGATTGTATCCGATATTTGTAGTGCCTCTTGTTTGTTCATATTGATCAGATACATAGCCAATCTTTGAGCAGTTTTATTACCAACTCCCGGTAATTTTTTCAAACTTAAAACAAGTTCTTCAAGTAAATTGTTGATCATACTTAACCTAAAATGAGTTTTAAAATAAACCTGGAATTTTCATGCCACCAGTTAATTTACCCATTTCTTGTTCACTTGCTTCATTTATCTTGTCATGCGCTTCGTTAACAGCCGCAATAATAAGATCTTCAAGCATCTCAATATCCTTTGGGTCCACAACTTCTTCATCTATTTTAAGAGATACAATTTGATTCTTACCATTCATTTCTACTTTAACCATACCACCGCCAGAAGTTCCTTCAACTACTTTTTCAGCAAGTTCTTCCTGTGCCTTCTTCATGTTAGATTGCATTTTTTTTGCTTGCTTCATTAGATCATTCATTCCTTTTTTACCACCTGGGAACATATTTTCCTCCATTAAAATTTTTCTTACTTCAATTAATTTATTTCAATTTCTTCGTCAAATTTTATTTGTCAATTTCAAGAGCGATTTGATAAACTCGGTTTTTTTGTGCACCGGTTTCTTCAACGATCTGCTTAATAGCTGTTTTTCTTGTTACGCCTTGTCTGATAATTTCTTTCAATTTAAATTTAATAACTTCATTACTTAAAGCTTGTTCTTCAAACCCAGCGATGACAATAACAAATTCGCCTTTTAATTTTATTTCAATCTCTTTATTGAGTATTTCATCAATATTAGTACGATAATATGTTTCGTAAACTTTAGAGATTTCTCGTGCTATAGATACCTTTCTATTACCGAAATATTTTCTGATTACCTTTAAGAAACTTAAAACACGATGGGGTGATTCATAAAATATCATTGGATAGGGAAATTCTTTCATCTTCTCGAGGAAACTTTCTCTTTCTATTTTCTTTTTCGCCAAAAATCCAGCAAAGAAAAAATGTGTATCAACGAATCCAGATGCTACTAATGCAGGGATAAAAGCTGTTGCACCAGGTAAAACTTCTATTCTAATATTTTCTTGAATAGCTTCTTTGATAATTATATTCGCCGGATCTGAGATGCTTGGTGTTCCTGCATCAGAAATAACAGCTACATCTTTATTTTGATCTAATATATTTAGAATTTGTTCAACCCTGGATCTTTCATTAAATTTATGGTAGCTTATCAATCTGTTAGATATATCAAAATGACTTAAAAGTTTAGATGATTTTCTTGTATCTTCGGCAGCGATCAATTCTACTTTCTTTAGTATTTTTATTGCACGAAACGTGATATCCTCTAGGTTCCCAATTGGTGTTGGAACTATATAGAGAATACCACGCTTTGTTTTATTCATTACCAATCTATTAGAAACTATTTCTCAGTATAATTTTTTAGTATCTCCAATACTTGATCTATATCAGCATTTGTGTGATCTGCATTTACTTGAAATCTGATCTCTTCATCTCCTTTAGGTACTACTGGAAAGTTCAGGCCTGTTCCTAATACTCCATTTTCTGTTAGATATTCTACAAGATCAGCTGTCTTAGGAGTATCACGAACCATAAGAGGAACAACAGGATGTGGACCTTCGATAGTTTCAAAACCCAGTTCTTTTAAGCCATCTTCAAACTTCTGAGTCATTTTTCTTAAATGTTCAACGCGCTTAATGCCCTCGGGACTATCAAGTATTTCCAAAACTTGAAGAGCTGCTGCAGCTTCAGAACAAGTTATAGGATTGGAATAAATATACATGGGGGCAGATTCACGTAAATATTCGATAACTGCAGATGAAGCTACGACATAACCGCCGTTAACACCAAACGCTTTCCCTAAAGTTCCTATAATAATGTCAACCTTGGCTCCTGCGACTTCCTCGGTTCCACGTCCGGTTTTTCCATAAGCTCCTACACCATGCGAATCATCCGCTATTGTGATCACTCCCTCTTCAAATTCATCGTCAAATCCATTACAGATCTCGACTAATTCATCAAAAGGCGCATAATCTCCTCTCATGGAAAACACACCATCAGTTACTACAATACATCTTTTTCCTTTACCAACTGCCTCTTGCATTTTCGCTCTAAGATCATCCATATCATTATGTTTATAGATCACTTTGGCTGCAGGTCTAGAAAGGCGCATAGCTTGGATAATGCAATTATGGTTAAGTTCATCAGATACAACGACGGTTTCTTTTGTAGTAAGAGGGTAGATCACTCCTAAGCTTGTAACATAAGCTGAACTAAAGATCATACCAGCTTCACGCTCGTGGAATTCTGCTAATTTTTTTTCCAAAGCAATGTGTGGTGTATGTGTCCCGCTAATAAATCGAACTGCTCCCGGTCCCACACCAAATTTCTGAGCAGCTTCCTCTTCAGCTTCGATCACTTCCGGAACCATTGACATTCCAAGATAAGAATTTGCATTCATTTTGATAAATTTCTTATCTCCATATCCCTCTAAAATATATCTAGGTCCATATTTCCCCTCAGCTTTTTTTATCTCTTTGATCACTAATTCTTCACCTTTGTCTCTACCTGTAGTTCGCAAATCGTCCAAATTCTTATTTAAAGCTACATCCAATTTCTTTAATGCCATAATTTTTTCTCCTCTTTTGCCCACGATTTTACGGATGGTTCAGATCGTTGATCTAAATTACCCTAAACTTCGTGTGATTTATTTTTTTTTGTTCTTTCTATAATTACAAAAGCAAAAGCCATCTCTTTTGTGTGAGATAAAGATACATGAATCGAATCTTGATTTGAGATGCTGCTTTTTGCTTTATTATGTAAAAAAAGCTCCGGTTTCCCTAATTTATTATTCAAGACTTCAATATCAGAAAACTTAATTCCGTCTCGCCAGCCTTTACCTATAGCTTTTAGAAATGCTTCTTTTGCAGTAAAGCGTGCTGCAAAACTTTCAGCATAATTCTTCTTAGACTCGCAATATTCAATTTCCTGAGGAGAAAATATTTTCTCCTTGAAGTTTGATGAATTATCAACCTGGTTTTTAATTCGCTCAACTTCAATATTGTCTATACCAACTCCAATTATCATTTATTCGACTTCAACATCTCCAAAATAATGTGAGACATTTTCACTTTCATCTTCAGCATGGAAAATTACTCTATAGATATCATTAACATTATCGGGAGCATCCCAGGCTACAGTATAACTACCTGCATCATAGATATCGTTATTTTTTAATTCTGCAATAATTTCAAAGCTGGAATTTATTACAATAATTGAAACTTCATTCTGAGCATCTAATGTGAAACTAATAGTACAACCAACTTCACATGGATTTGGAAAAGCAGGACCAAAAGTGTTCCCCATAATTCCTTCACCAAAATGCCAATCATTTGCATCTATGTTTCCAATTAGATTTCCTTGATCATCAGTTTCTGTAATTCCACCTATGTTCTCCAGATCACTTTCGTAGATAGGACAAAATACAAAAGAGATGTTTTTAGTCTTACTAGATTCTGAATCATCGTTATAAACAGCTTTAGCTTTAATAATGTGTTCTCCATATTCCCATTCATTTGTACTGATTGTTTTAGAATAGGGCGATAGATAATCCTCTAGTACTTCCTCCCCATCAACATAAAATTTTACATAATCCACCTTATCTTCGTTCTCTGCAGTCACGTTAATATCAATATCGGATGCCCATACATAACCACTTGTGGATGGAGTTATCTCAATGACGACATCACCTGCTTGATCGGTTTCAAAGAGATCACATGATACTAACAAAATTAATGATCCTAATAGAAAAATTCCTAAAAACTTTTTCATAATACCTCTCTTTTTTAAAG
>LSCM01000091.1 GCA_001577185.1 Cloacimonetes bacterium TCS62
CTTTATAAAAATTCAGTAAAAAGATTAGATAATTTTTTTGATATAGGTAAAAAATGAAGTACAAGATCTTAATCGTTGATGACGAAATTTCTGTTACAAAATATTTAAAGCAGGAACTTGAAGAAATATGTGAAGATTATTTCGTGATTTGTAAAAATTCAGGTTATGAAGCTCTGAAGATCGTAATGCAAGGTGAAATCGACTTAGTATTAACTGATATTGCAATGCCCGATATGGATGGCTATGAACTATATTCTCGCACTATTGATTACGATGAAAGTTTACCCGTGATCATGATGACTGGATTCGGATATGACCCCAATCATGCAGTTGTTAAATCTAAGAAACATGGCCTGAAAGATGTGATCTTTAAACCATTTGATATAAACAAGCTAGAACAAAAGATCAGAGATAAAATATCTGAGGATAGAGCTTAATGTGAAGACTAGAATTATTCTTTGTATCCTTTTATTTAGCTTTATTCTAAATGGAAAACATACAGAACCAAATCATTATTTTTCCGGAAATGTCCATATTTATTCCAAATCTACTAATCAAAAATTAGCTAATAAACTAGCTGCTCAATTACACTCAGATATAATTCAATTTCAAAAACAGATAGGTTCTTATGACAATAAACCAGTTAAGATCATTATGGCTGAAAGCGCTGATGAATACAGGAAGTGGACGCAAAGATCTTCTGCAATAATTGAATTCAGCCAAGCATTTTATAATAACCAAAATAAATTGATCTATCTAAGAGATCCAGGAGAGTTACGAACTCTTTTAAGAATTAGAAAAATATTGCTTCATGAATACATTCACCACTTTATAAATAATCATATCAAAGATCCACCGCTCTGGTTCCATGAAGGGATGGCGATCTATTTTTCCCATGATATGAGTATAAATAGAGAGTTTAATTTTGCAAAAAACTATATTTTGGGGAATTCTGTTCCGTTAGAGCTAATGAAATATAGTTATCCCAAGAATAGGATTGAATGGGAAAGTTTTTATGCAAAATCTGGTTTAGCTATCAAATATCTATTTACACAAAGAAAAAATTCATTTTATCAATTTTGGGATGAAGTAAAAAAAGAAGGTAATTTCAATTCAGCGTTCATAAAAAGTTTTTACTTTACTCCAAAGGATTTCTCGGCATTATTTGAAGAGTATGCAAAAAGTCATTTCAGAGCAGAAATATTTATGGCTTCTTCCTCACTTATATGGGGATTTATGCCTTTGATTCTCATAATTGCAGTCATTCGAAAAAAAATAAAAACCAAGAAAAAGGAACTGGAAGTCGAGAAAATGGAAATCGAGGAAAATGCAAAAGAAAATATTCTTGTCAATGAAACAAACAAGAATTCAGAGTCTTTGAATCATTGAGTCTAAAATATTATCAAAAGAGATATAAAAAAGGAAAACATGAAAGAGTTTGATAAACTTATCGAAATTATTGAAAAGTTAAGAGATCCGGAAAATGGTTGCCCCTGGGATATTAAGCAAACACATCAGTCTCTTATTCCGAATTTCATTGAAGAATTATACGAATCTGTAGAAGCTATTGAAAATGAGGATTATCAGCATTTGGCAGAAGAACTAGGTGATCTTATGTTGCACATTATAATGCAAACTCAAATTTCTAAAGAGGAAGAACACTTCACTATGGAAGAAGTTCTAAAAAAAATAAACGATAAATTAATTAGAAGACATCCTCACGTTTTTGGAGATGGTTATGCCAAAGATGCTAAGGGAGTGAAAAAAAATTGGGAGAGAATTAAATTTGAAGAGAAGAGTCGTTCTCGTAAATCAGCTATCGATGGTATACCAGCTAAAATGCCAGCTTTAATTATTGCTCAAAGAATGCAGGAAAAAGCTGCTTCTATTGGATTCGATTGGCCCAAGCCACTATCAGCAATCAAAAAAATGCAAGAGGAAATAGAAGAATTTGAAGAAGAATTTCACAAAAAAAATAGGGAAAAGATGCAGGATGAACTAGGTGATATGTTCTTTTCTATTGTAAATATCGCTAGAAAATTAGAATTTGATGCAGAATCATGCTTAAAGCGCACAATTAAGAAATTTGAAACTCGTTTTAAAAAGGTAGAAAAACATTTTAAAAATAATAATAAAAATATGCTAAATGCAAATTTGGAGAAACTAGATGAAATCTGGGAAATTGCAAAAAAAAGTGAAGAGTAGAAACAAATTATTAACAATATATTTTGTTATCGGTGGTATGTTTTTAATAACCTTCTTTATTATCTACACAAACATTGTGATCAGAAATATTAAAAAAGATGTGAGAATTGTACCTGATCTATACTCGAAATTTCTAGGACTACCCTCTGACGTTAATATGGAACATTTTCTTTTTCAATATTTTATGGATGAGATCATTCCGGAGATCGACTATCCAATAATATTAGTAGATAGTTTACATAGCCCATTCTCATGGGAAAATCTGGATATTCCAAAAAAAGAATTTGAAAATTTAGAGCCAGATGATCAGAAAAAATTGTCAGATCTAATGAAAGAGATGAAAGCCGATAATTCAGTCATTCCTTTAAAATTTAGCAAAACAGATGAGAAGATCTATAGTTACGTTTACTTTGGTGATTCTGATACATTGAAACAAATTAAACTCATGCCGTATGTAGGTATGGGGCTTATCTTCACATTTATCATTCTGGGAATATATGGTATTGTAAATATTAAAAGAAGTGAAAGGAATATTCTGTGGGTGGGATTAGCAAAAGAAACAGCTCATCAATTTGGTACTCCTCTATCTTCTTTAGCAGGTTGGCTAAATGTCTTATCCTCAAAATTAGGGAAACAAGCTAAAGATAAAGAAATTCGTGAAATTTTAGATCATATGGACTCTGATCTGGATAGATTAAATAAAATCGCTTCCAGATTTGGAAAGGTCGGATCGATCATTAAAAATCAGAAGTGTAATCTACATAATATTATTAAAGAAACAATTGAACATTTTAGGCTGCAATACCCCATTTCAAAGATATCTATTAGGTTTGAAAGTGAAATAGAAACAAATGAGATAGAATTGGACCCCGACTTGATCAAGTGGACTCTGGAAAATATTATTAAAAACTCTCTCGATGCAATGCAGATGAAAGAAGGTGTGATCTTGATCAAAGCATTTAATAAGAAACATAAAACTTTTATTCATGTTGGAGATCAAGGTGTCGGAATGCCAAAATCTATGTTCAAGAGTATTTTCCATCCTGGAGCTACAAGCAAAAAACGGGGTTGGGGACTTGGTCTAAGCCTTGCAAAACGAATTGTTGAAGATTATCATCATGGCAAGATCCAAGTAGTAGAAAGTACCGTTGATAAAGGAACCACAATAGAAATTATGTTACCGGAGGAATAAGATGAACATTTTATCTCGCCAAGAAATGTATTCAATGGATAAATATACAATTGAAAACTTAGGAATTCCAGGTAAAGAATTAATGGAAAATGCAGGTAGAGGTTGTGGTGAAATTATCAATAATGAGATTCTTTCAAAAAAAAGTAAAGTTGTGATCTTCTGTGGTACTGGCAACAATGGTGGAGATGGTTTTGTTATTGCACGTTATCTTATAAATTGGCAGCATAGAATTAAAATTTACCTGCTTGGTTCTCCTTCCAAAATGAGTCCTGAAACATTAGAAAATTACCAAAAATGTCAAAATTTAGATATTACTATCAAACAAATAGATAATGCTGAAGATATTGAGGAATTGTCTTCCTTCTCTCTGATCATCGATGCTATCTTCGGTGTGGGGCTTAAAGGTACTGTAAAGGGTTGGCAAGCAGAAATAATCAAGAAGATCGAGCAATATAATATACCAAAAGTAGCGATAGATATTGCCAGTGGTGTTGATGCTCAAAATGGTGCTGCTGAAATAGCTATTGGTGTAGATCAAACCTTAACGATGGCAGCTTTAAAATATGGACATTTTCTTGGTAAAGGGAGAGAAAAAACTGGAAAAACTAAAGTTATTGATATTGGAATTCCTAAAATAGTTTTTCAGAAATTTCCACCAAAAGCGCAACTTTCAACTAAATTAAATGTTACCTATCCTCAACGATCTCCATTTTCACATAAAGGTGATTTCGGCAAGATAGGTATTATCGCAGGCTCGCCTGGTTTTTCAGGTGCTGCAATAATGGCTTCTCGTGCTGCCTTACGAAGCGGAGCAGGTTTGATCACACTTTTTCATCCAAAAGGTATGGAAAATATCTTTGAAAATCAACTGTTGGAAGTTATGACTTTCGCTTATGCTAAGTCTGAATTCACTTCTGCTGATCCTAAAAAGATGAAGAAAAAACTTCCTAAATTTTTTGCAAAACTGAATAAATTGGATGCAATTCTGATAGGACCTGGTATCGGAGTTAATGCTCAAGCGAAAAACTTACTAGAGATCATCTTAAAGATCTGGGAAAAACCTTTGGTCATCGACGCTGACGGTTTGAACCTGCTATCTCGATCAAAAAATATGCTAGGTTTAGTTAATTCCCAAGTCTTACTGACTCCCCATATTGGAGAATTTGCCCGTTTGCAGCAAAAAAATATTGATAGAATTGAAGCTGATCCAATCTCTAATCTAGGCGAATTTATTGAAAAATTCGATTGTAATGTCCTCTTGAAAAGTGCAACAACACTGTTTTCGGATGGAGAAAAAATCGTATTTGATATTTCAGGAAATAACGGGCTAGCAACTGGTGGCAGTGGTGATGTACTAGCTGGTATCATTATTTCTTTTATTGGACAAAAACTTTCGGTGCAAACTGCTGCGGTTTCTGCTTCTTACCTTTTGGGAAAAACTGCTGAAAAATTAACAAAAATACGCAAAACAGCATCTATTATTCCTTCTGATATTATCGAAAATATTTTTAAATATTGACATATAAGATAAATAGATAAATTTTCTTTCTAATGATCCTAAGGGGGGAATCATGAAAAGAACGTTAGTGATATTTTCAATTCTGATCAATAGTTTCATTATTGCCCAAAACGTTGTAATTAATGAAATTTTATACGATCCCGATGGTAGTGACGGTGGCTACGAATGGATAGAGCTTTACAATACAAGTGGTGAAAGCATCTCACTATCTAATTGGAGTATACAAAAAGCTGGCTCTGAATTCGAACATATCGTAACATTTCCTGATTCTTTTCAGATCAATGCTCAATCCTATTTTCTGGTAGGAGAAGAATATGTCCCAAATATCGATTTTTCCTGCGAATTATCTTTTCAAAACGGAGGTTCTGCTACTGATGGTATTAGGCTTGTCTCACCAGATTCTCTTTTCACTGATACCATTCTTTATGATTCTCCCAACTCAAATGGATTACCAGATGATATTTCAAATCCAGGAGAATATTTTGCACCAGATGTCAATAGCGATAACACACTAGCACGAATAGAAGATGGAATCGATACAAATAATTGTGAAATAGATTTTTTCGAGTGCATAGAACCAACTCCCGGAAGCTCGAATTTTTATCCAGTAGATCTAGCTATTTTTTATATAGATATTCTTCTTAATGGAGAGGAATACTGGATTGAAACAATGGTTCATAATTTATCCACAGAGATTGTGGATAACTCTGAAGCTACACTTGATATTTCCATAAATGGTACATTCTTAGAAACTTATGAACTTCCGGAATTACCAGCTGGAGATTCTACCTGTGTTTCCTACAATATTGGGAATTTATCAGAGATTTATAGTACTTTTAGAATTGAAGTTAACTATTCATATGATAATAACTTAGAAAATAATATTGCTGCAAATTCTATCCTCATAGACGAATCTCCAATTATTCTTAACGAGCTTATGTTCAATCCTGAAAGTGGTAATCAGGAATGGATTGAATTATTTAACAGAGCAGAATGTGGATACTGTGTGGATAACTTCAATATTAC
>LSCM01000092.1 GCA_001577185.1 Cloacimonetes bacterium TCS62
GTATCGGTTGGTGTAAAAGTATCTAATGTTACAAAAGGACCTGCTAGTGGAGCAACTTGAACTTGCTCTACAAAAGGTTGATATTGAGGTTTTGTAATTACAATATCAGCAAAGCCAGCGTTCATAATGGGATCTATCTCGATCTCAGTCGTTCCATCTTCATCAATAAGTCCAGTTCCATGAAGAGTACCATCGAAAGAAATTGCTACGTATGAGCCCGGTTCAGCAGTAACTTCAAAATAGTCAACTCCTATCGGAAGTACATCCATATAACTAGCATTATTTTCATAACCTTGTGTGTTATACATTATAAGTGAAGCATCTCCCAATACATTATATGCTTCCCAGTAATAATCCACGAAATTACCACCGCCTTCTGTTACAGCAAGATTTCCTATCATTACAAGTCCACCCATAGAAACATAATCGGTTAACCAAGCAGCATCATAAACTCCCCAAGTAGTATCCTCTATATTCGGTGTTTGTCCATTTCCTACATAAGAAAAAGCACCAACAGACCAGAAAACATCTTCATCCCAATAAGAAGAAGGTGAAGAGCCTATGTATCCTACTGCGCCACCATCTGCTTTCCTGATCCACGTTTCACCAAAGCATTCTGGATATCCAAAATCAGCTGCTAGACAGCAATTTCCAACAGCAACAGGATATTTATTTGTGTTTGTAAATGAGTTTACTTCACCCTGAGAAAGAGATGGACCTGCCCACGACGTTTGAGTACCATGAGCAGTGTAGTTGATAAATCCTATACCATCATCAACTGTATTGTAACAGCCATTATATGAGTCTAGGTATAAATTAACTTCATCATAACCATGAGCTGTATTATAATAATTATCTGTTCCATAAAGAACAGTTGGTTGGCCGTGTGTTGGGTTACAACTAGAATCTTCTCCTGCAATTAATGTAGCGTTATCCAGATAGGAAGGGTCACTGAATTCATATTTTTCATAGTAAAGAATTTTTTCTAATTGAGCATTTAATTGAGTATCATTAGTTGCTGAAAGACGGCTATAATAAATGTCTGGGAAATAATCACCATCTACAGAGCCATAATAAAGATCTGTTTTTTTGGAAGTTTGTGAGCCAGTTGCAGAAGCGGGGATTTGAGGTGTGTCACCAACTAAAACTATAAAACTAGGTACGATATTTTGATTATACTCGTTTTGGATCCAGTTTTGAATTTCAGAAGAAGTACTTAAACTGTAATTTTCAACAACTGTAATTCCCTTTTTTGTTTTCCAATCGATAAATTCTTGTAATAGTGTATTATCCTCAAACATCGGATCTGAGATCAGCAGCATCTTTATTGGATATGATGTTAGATCTGGGTGATCTTCATAATCACGATTATTAAGAATATTTTGATAAGTTGCTTCAAAATAAGGAGAATACGTAGAAATTCTTTTTTGTTCAGTTAGATATGGATTGCTTCCTTCAAAAGAAACTTTTACATCGATATTATTATATACTTCAATTGTACCTTCAGAAGCATTGTAACTTATAGGGTTTACCGTTAAGCGAGCAAGACGAACTCCACGCATTACGCCAAGAACTTCAATCTTCACTAACTTTTTTCTGTAACTTTGTTGATATTTTCCCAGATCATATTCGAAAGGGACATCTTGTGGATCTTGGCTTTTTGAAAGCGAAGGCTGTGCAGGCATTATCAGATTTGTGATTCCATGCTCATGTAAATTATACTCTGTTACTTTATAATTACTTGCTGTTACAGAAACATCCGCCCCGAATGGAATTTCAATTAATTTTCTAGCTGAAGGCAATTTAGGAGCACCAATTTCTTTAGTTGAATAAGTTCCGGGAATTACTATTTCATTAAATATCCCTTTATCAGTTTGAACCTCAAATGAATTAATTCCTTTAAAATTAAAATTAAGACTGAGACGATCAAAACTATTTTCGGAAATCTCTACATCTTTAAATTCGTTAGATAGCGTAATATCATAGCTTCTAGCAGACATCATTGCTACAATTAAAATAAATATTAGTACAAATAATTTTTTCATTTTTATCTCCTTTTGTTTTTTCTTTTAAATTAACGCAAATTAAGTTCCAATTCGGAAAAAAATATAAACAAGTGGAGTTCAATAAGTTAGAGAGTTATTCAGATCATTTTATGATGTGAAAAATAATTAAGTTTATAAAGTATGAGAATTGTTGGAATTTTCTTGAGGAGTTATAAATCAATTATGAGTTGACAAAATTTAAATCAGATTACGAATGCAAAATCATGATAGGTACTTTATGAAAATTGTAGGTTTATTGAACAAGGAAAAATTTACTTTAAATTATCTGAAGGTAATTAGGAGTAAAGAATCAGATTAGGAAAAGAGGATAATTCATTATAGCAAATAGTGTGAACTTAGTTTACATGGGTTGGATATGTCAATTTATAGATTGATGGGTATAGATTATGGAGAGGTTCGTATAGGTATTGCTTTAAGTGATCCAATGCGTATTATATCGAAGCCATACAAGGTGCTTAAAAATGAAGAAGGAACAATTTGGAAACAAATGAAAGAGATAATTGCAACAATGGATGTAGGTAAGATCATTTTAGGTTTACCTGTGAATTATTCTGGAGAGGATACAGCTAAGACCAAGGAAATTAGAGCATTTTATACAAAACTAAAAAAACATTTACAAATAGAAGTAGAATTTTGGGATGAACGTTATTCAACATTAGATTCAAAAGATCTATTAAAGAAGATGGGTTATACTCCTCAAGATGGAAGAAAAGTGATAGACAAAGTTGCTGCGTCCTTGATACTTAAATCATATATGGAAAATAATTGATGAAAAAACTATTTTTTACTCTACCTATAATCATCTTAATTCTGATCTTATTTATTTTTGTTCTTTCCCTGCTTTATTCACAAAAGGATATCTCGAAAACTTTAGTCGAAATAGAAAAAGGTTCAAATGTATCACAGATTGCTTCTTTGCTACAGAAAAGAGGTATTATTGATAATAAAACAATTTTCTATTATTATCTTAGATTAACTCGAGAATCTCATGAGTTAAACTATGGAAATTACCTTTTTGACGGAGAATATTCCATGATCCAGGTTATTCAGAAAATAAAAAGTGGAAAAGTAGTTCTTCATAAATTAACAATACCAGAAGGTTTGACCAAAGAAAAAACTTGCAAACTTCTATCCAAAAAGGGGTTTGGAGATTATGAGAAGTATATTTTATTGTGTAATGATGCAGAATACTCAAAAAATTTAACTAAAATGGAAGTTCATAATTTAGAAGGTTTCTTGTACCCGGAGACTTATTTTTTCCCTGATGATGGTAGTGAAACATTTATCATATCTCATTTAGTAGAATCTTTTTTCAAACAGACTGAAAATTTAGATCTGAATAAGAATGATAAAAATAAGTTATATGAAATTATAATATTAGCTTCGATAGTAGAAAAAGAAGCTAGATTGGAATTAGAAAAACCAAAAATTGCTAGTGTATATTTGAACAGATTGGCCAAAAATCACAAATTACAAGCAGATCCCACAGTTGCATATATCTTAGAACAAGATGGTAAACACCGTGAAAAAATCTACTATAAGGACCTCAAAATTGAATCTCCATTTAATACATATGAGAAACATGGACTGCCACCAACTCCTATTTGTAGCCCTGGGAAAAAATCTATTGAAGCGGTGATAAATCCAGAAAAATCAGATCTCTTTTACTTTTTTGCTGATGGTACAGGTGGTCATCAATTTTCTCGTACATATCGTGAACATATAAACAAACAAAACAGAGTGAAAGACAATGGAAAGTAATTTATTAATCAATTTAGCAATTATCATTTTTGCATCAAAAGCTTTTGGTGCGTTATCAAAAAAGATAAAACAACCACCGGTCATTGGAATGCTATTATTGGGAATAATTTTGGGACCAACTGTCTTTGATTTTATTAAATCCGGTGAAGTGATATCTTGGATCGCTAAGATAGGAGTATTATTATTATTATTTGAAGCTGGATTAGAAACAGATATAAAACGAATAAAAGATGAATCTAAGCAAGCATTGTTACCGGCTTTAGGTGGAATAATATTCCCATTTATCTTTGGATATATTCTAACTTTTATTTTGATCGGCGATCAGACTCAATCTCTTATCGTTGGAACTATTTTTACAGCTACAAGTGTTAGTATTAGTGTAATGAGTCTGCTGGATATGAGAAAGCTAAAAAGTATGGAAGGAAGATGTATTGTTAATTCTGCAATCATTGATGATATAGTAGGGATCTTATTACTTACATTTATTTTTGGAACCCTTACCGGTTCTGCTGATAGTGGGCCAGCAATTTCTCTATCTATTCTCAAAATAACCATCTTTTTCACTGTAATTATTGTCGTTGGTCTGTTTGTTATCCGCCCCTTTTTTCTGAATTTGAAAAAAATACTTTTGGATAATGTTGTAATTTCTTTGTCAATAGCAGTTGTCTTACTGTTTTCATGGTTTGCTGAACTTACAGGATTAGCAGCGATCACAGGTGCATATTTTGCAGGTCTATTTTTGGGACAAACCCATCATAAACATTCAATCAAAAAAGGTGCGAGCGATTTAGGTAAATCATTTTTTGTAGATGTCTTTTTTGTGAATATTGGTTTACAATTTAATTTATTTGAAATTGAGGCTGAGCCGATATTTTTAATAGCTTTTATTGTATTTTCAATTGTTGGTAAATTAATAGGAAGCGGTTTAGGAGCGAGGATCACTGGCTTTGATCTTACCAGATCTTTTAGAATAAGTAGCGGTATGATACCACGGGGAGAAGTCGCTCTAATTGTTGCCAATATGGCTTTGGAGAGACATTTAATAAACCATGATATACTTTCTGCAACGATATTAATGGTAATTGTAAGTGCTTTTATAACGCCATTTTTACTTAAATACGGTTTCGTTAAATTAGGTAAAAGTACTTTTAAAAAGTAGCATTGTAATATTTTCTAATTAAGTAATTTGTTTAAAAAAGGAGTATTTATGTGGAAAAAGATCATTGATAAAGATTTGATCGTGATAGAACCGAAAGTTAAGAATAAAAAAGAACTTTTTGAGGGTATGGTCAATCACGTTTACGAGCACGATCATCTGCGTAATAAAAAACAATTTCTTAAAGCTTTATTCGATCGTGAAGATGTATCAAATACAGAATTAATACCGGAAATTGCACTTCCACATGCTCGTTCTGAATCTGTCGTCGACTTATTCGTGAGTATAATCATAATTAAGGATGGAATCGATTATGAAAATCCTCAAATGGGAGATGCAAAGATTATTTTCTTCTTTGGTTGTGATGAAATTCATCATAAAGAGTACCTTCGATTGTTAGCAAAATCCAACAGAATCCTAAAAAACGAAGAATTTAGGGATAAATTAATAAAATGTAAAAAGCCGGGCGAAGTAATAGATTTACTGGATGAATATGATGATGAATATGAAAAAGAAGAAGAGGATTCAAATCAGCTAATGATCTTTACTTTAAATGACCCCTCATCAATTACCGAAGTTATGAATGCTATGGTGGAAGTGGGCATAACCAATGCTTCGGTTGTTGAAGCCTCTTCTATGGCAAGAAAACTAGCTTATGAACTGCCAATATTTGCCGGTTTAAGCTATATGGCTCGGGGAAAATCCCAGCAGTCAAATTTGATTCTGGCTCATTTAGAAAACAAAAATGTTGTAAAAAATTTGGTGAACATACTTAAAGATCAAGGGATAGATCTAAATAAAAAAGGAGTAGGATTTATTCAAACTATTAAAGTAGAAAATATTTATGGTGATTTCGAAGAGGATATTGAATTATAATCATAATACAAGAAAAATTA
>LSCM01000093.1 GCA_001577185.1 Cloacimonetes bacterium TCS62
AAAGCAAATCATTGGTATGCAGTTCTTATTGGAAAAATCGGTATGATCGAGGGGACAAAACAGAAAATTAAGAATTCTTATAAAGTTAGGGAATATGCCCTAAAAGCTATAGAACTCGATCCTACAAATGATGGTACGATGCATCTAATGGGGCGCTGGCATTATGAATTAGCAAGTTTGAGCTGGTTTGAACGAAAGATAGCATCATTGATCTATGCTAAGCCACCTGAAGCTAGTTTGGACAAAGCTATTACTTATTTTAAATCTGCTATTGATACTAAATCGGATGAAGTTAGACATTATCTTTGGTTAGGTAAAACTCATATGGAGATGAAGGAGAATACAAAAGCAGAAAATGCCTTTAGAAAAGCAACCATGATGGATCCTTTGGATCAAGGTGATAAGATAATGCAAAAAGAAGCTAAAAAACTATTGAAGAAAGTTAAATAAAAAAAATATCCCTTCCATTTAAGGAAGGGATTTTTATTAATTACCAAACATAATTTACATTTTATTATCCCAGATCACATTTCCATTTTTGATAACTTTTTCTACATTATTTGAGCCAAAGTGATATGGTAAATATTGATAAGATGGCATATCCATAACTAAAATATCTGCTTTTTTCCCATTTTCTAAACTACCTATTTCTTCTCCTAGTTCAAGAGAATAGGCAGAATTTATTGTAGCTGCAGTTATTGCTTCAGCTGGAGTTATATTCATATTTAAACATGCAAGAGTTATAATGAACTGCATACTATCGCAATTACAACTACCAGGATTAAAATCAGTAGCTAAAGCCACCGCTAAATTATTATCGATCATATATCTTGCTCGTGCATAAGATTGCATTCCAAGAGAGAAAATTGTACCAGGAAGTAAAGTAGCTATCACACCACTTTCTTTCATTGCAGAGATACCTTTATCCGAAGCTGCCCCGAGATGATCAGCTGAAACTGCTCCCATATCTGCTGCTAGTTCAGCACCTCCTATCGGTTTAATCTCATCAGCATGCATCCGAATTTTAAATCCTAGTTGTTTTGCTTTTGTTAATATTCTACGTGACTGTTCGATGTTATATACATGTTCTTCCGTAAAAATATCACAATACTCAGCGAGATTTTTTTCTGCTACTTCTGGTAACATTTCGTCAGTTAATATTTTGATATAGGTTTCCCGATCATCTTTATATTCTGCTGGGAATTCATGAGCTCCTAAAAAGGTCGGAACTATTGTTATTGGTAGGTTGTGATTCAGTCGTTCAATTACTTTCAGCATCTTTATCTCACTCTGAGTTGATAGACCGTAACCACTTTTAGCCTCTAAAGTCGTTGTACCATTAGAAATTATTCTCTCAATTCGTTTTTTCGAAAGTTCAAAAAGCTCATTTTCACTAGATTCTCTTACTCCGCTTATACTACTGCGAATTCCGCCACCACTTTGAGAAATTTCAACATAGGATTTACCCTTTATTCGCATTTCTAATTCATTTTCACGCGTAGAGTAAAAGATCGGATGGGTGTGGGGATCGACGAATCCCGGCATCACAACTTTATCAGCAGCGTCTATCATGTTTTTTGACTGATAATCTATAGCTATCTGCTCTGAGTTTCCTACAGCAATTATCCTTTTATCATCTATTGCCAATGCACCATTTTCTATAATTCCTATATCATCTGCTTCTTTCCCAACCCGAGCTCTAGAAGGACCTTGCATAGTAATTAATTGCTTTGCGTTTTTTATTATCAAATCTACTTTCATTTTATTCTCCAATTTTTTTTCATTACATCAAATATTTAAACTTCAAAGAATTAAGCAAGGAGAAAATGTAGAGTAAAATAATTGAAATATCTGACTATTATGCTGTACTATTTTGCGATCAATGATGAAATTTATTAGTTTATTAAGAGGAGTAATTATAAAAAAAATGAAGAATGCCGTTGGCTGTACATTATTGTTAGATCAAACTATACACCAATTTCATCTCCCCAGATATGCTTATGCAATTGCAACTGAAATTTAACCGGTAACCTATCAGCTACTATCCAATCTGCCAACTTTTGAGGGTTCAATATTCCACTTGCTGTAGAAAAGATTATCTTATATTCCAACAGAAAATATTTATTAATGAACCTTTTTACCCAATTGTAATCTTTTTTATCTGATATGACAAATTTGATCTCATCTTTCTTAGCATCAATAAACTCTAGATTTTCTAATAGAAAACTATCTTCTTCTCCACTTCCAGGAGTTTTAACATCAACGATTTTAGTAACATAAGAGGGGATTTTTTCTAACGAAATCGATCCATTTGTTTCCAAAAGTATCTGGTAATTATGTTCATTTAGAAGCTCGATCAAGTTATAAATTTCGTCTTGTAGAAGAGGTTCGCCACCTGTTATCTCGATCAATTTTATAGGTTCAAATTGTTTTACTATCTCTAAAATTTGTTGGTTTTGATAAGTTAATTTTGTTTCATAACTATAAGTTGTATCACAATAGTTACAACGCAGATTGCATTCTGCTAAACGGATAAAAATACAGGGAAATCCAGCATAGGTAGATTCTCCTTGTAGGCTATAAAAAATTTCTGATAAATTCAGCATAGAGCCGTCCGATATTTAATTATGGCTTTGATAATTAGATAGGTAAGAAAGGAAAGTCCTTCTTATAACCTAAGATCGAATTGATCTTATCAGTTACTTTTTCAGGATGTCCTATAACAAATCTATTATCACCAAATTTATAGTAATTTGAAAGGTCAATCTCAAAACCTTCTAAAAATTTTGTATTTCCATATAATGGTTTTCCATCGTGAACAAAAAGTTCGATATCTTCTATTCCACATTCTAGGATATTTTTAAATGGGTCATCTGATCTTTTCTTTAATAGCAACAATTCGGATGTCTCAGCTTTTAGTTCACTAATGTCTTTATCTAGATTCAGGGCAATTGTAGCATTGATAGTTATCATTTTGAAAAGGTCTTTTGCTGAGATCTGGGGAAAATGTTTTTTCGCAAATTTTAATTCTGCTAAGAGATTAACACTTCCGGACATGGTCGAATCTGTCCCTAAGGTCACATTAACACCATTATTAAGGCAAGCTTGGATATCTAATGTTTCTCCGATCAAAAAGAGATTTGATTCGGGACACCAACATATTGAGGTTTTAGCTTCTCCACACCTCTTTATTTCATCTTCAGTTAGGGCGATACCATGTACGAGGAGTGTATTTGGTTGGAGCAGGTTCAGCTTTTCAAATTTGCCAAAAGAACTTTTCGCAAGTTCATCCTTTCCTTCGCCAAGATGTATGATGAAAGGAATCTCTCCTTGAGTTTTTTCCCATTCTTTTACTGCATTATCTCCACCCCACCAGTTACCCATTGAAATAGAATGACATTGAGAATATTTTTTCAATATATTAATTGGATTATTTTTATAATATTTATCTTTTTGATTTGGGATATGATCTTGAACGATTGAACACCCCGAGAACATATTTTTGTAAATTCCTAATTGGATGATCATATTAGCATTTTTATCTGTTAGCTCAAACGAACCATCATTCAACCAGATCTTATTTCTTTCTAAAAATGACTTGGAATATTTCATCTCTTCTACCCAAAAATTGACATTCTGGTAAGGATTACTATCCCCGGCTTTGGGGAACCAATTACTTATGAGATGATCGTGAGAATTAATAAATGGAGGATATGCAATCGTGTCTGTAGAATCAAATGTGGTTGACTTTGCTATTGTACTTATAATTGATAGTATTTTATTATGAGAAATTTTCTCTGAATTATGTACATATGAATCTACTTTTATTTCCATTTTCCTATTGCTACATTTTTTTTATAAATTCAGGAATTATTTCAAATAGATCACCAACTAATCCAAGATCGGCAACATCAAAGATTGGAGCATCTGAATTTTTATTTATTGCTATGATATAATCTGAAGATTGCATTCCAGCAAGATGTTGGATCGCTCCAGAAATACCTATAGCAAGATAGATCTTAGGTTTTATTGTTTTTCCTGTTTGACCAACCTGATGAGAATATGGTATCCAACCTGCATCTACTGCTGCTCGGGATGCACCAATCGCAGCATCTAATTTGTGCGCTAGTTTTTCAATAAGATCAAAGTTCTCTGGTTTTTTAATACCTCTACCGGCAGAAATCACAATATCAGCTTCAGTTAGATTCACTTCTTGGGTGTCATCCTTGGCAAATTCCAAATATTTTGAATCGTCATTCAATTCTGATAGATCTATACTTTCTTTAACAACTTTACCTTCACGGGATGGATCTTTTTCTAATGGGTCCATTACTTTATGGCGAACTGTTGCCATCTGTGGAAGATGATTAGGAGTTTCAATAGTAGCCATTATATTTCCACCAAATGCTGGCCTGGTTTGAAGAAGATTTCCTTCATCTGGATCTATCTCTAATCCTGTACAGTCAGCTGTAAGACCGGTTTGTAATTCAACTGCAACTCTCGGGATGAAGGATCTTCCCATTACCGAAGCACCTGAGAGTATTATTTCTGGTTTATATTTTCTCGAAAGCTCAGCCAGAGCTTTACTATAGGGAATATCCAAAAAATTTTTCAGTTTTGGAGAATCTACAAGAATCACTTTATCGGCTCCATAATGGATCAACTCTTGTGAAAGATCTTCAATATTGCTTCCCAACAATACTGCGGTTAATTCAGTTTCTTTGTTCTCAGCAAGTTCCTTACCTTTACCTAATAGCTCAAAAACTACAGGTGCGATCTTTTTATTCTTTTGTTCTGCAAAGACCCAAACACCGTTATATTTACTTCGGTCAACTTCATGATGCCCAAATTTTCTTATCATTATTGCATCGAATGGACAAGCACTAACACATGCACCACAAAGAGTACATTTGTCCATATCAATTTCAGCAATATCATCTATTATTTTAATTGCATCATATGCACAAGCTTTTAAGCATAACTCACAACCAGTACATTTCTCTTTTATTACTTCTATCATATATTTCCTCAAAATTAATTTGTAACTTATCAAAAATATTATAACTATAAAGTCAAGATGAAAATTTATTCTTATTCAGAAATTGTTGACACAAAATAGGTTAAATTGGTTTTTGATAATATACGGAGGTTTGATGAATAGAGAGTTAATACGAAATTTTTGTATAATTGCACATATAGATCATGGTAAATCCACTTTAGCTGATAGAATGTTAGAATTAACTAATGTTGTTGAAATAGGTGCAAATAATGAGCAAATTTTAGATGATATGGATCTTGAACGTGAACGAGGAATTACGATCAAATCTCATGCTATTAAGATGATGCATAGTTACAAAGGGAAGGATTATGCGCTAAATTTGATTGATACACCCGGACATGTCGATTTTTCCTATGAAGTTTCAAGAAGTTTAGCCTCTTGTGATGGCGCAATCCTTTTGATCGATGCAGCACAAGGTATTGAAGCACAGACTATGAGTAACCTTTATCTTGCTATGGAAAACGATTTGGAAATTATTCCTGTTATTAATAAGATCGATCTTGATAAAGCGGATGTGGAAGGTACTGAATATGATATTGTGGAAAATATAGGTATTAAAAAAGAAGATATTTTTAAGATAAGTGCAAAAGAAGGAATCGGCATTGAGGAAATGTTGGATGGAATAATTGAAAAGATCCCCGAGCCAAAAGGAGATAAAAACTTTCCGGTAAAAGCATTGATCTTTGATTCTTACTTTGATGTTTATCGTG
>LSCM01000094.1 GCA_001577185.1 Cloacimonetes bacterium TCS62
GAACAATGGTTTTGGGTACATCGTAGGTGGAAAGGGAAAAAGAAGGCTAAAAAAACTTTACAGAATAACACTTGAACAAAGTTTAACAAAGGGAGAATCAAATTGAAAAAAATAGTAGTATTAGTTTTATTGCTTAGTTCAGCTTTACTTAATGCATTAGATTATCTACCTGGCTCAGGTGATAATGTGGGTAACGCTGTCCGAGATTCTTTGCTTTATTACCACAATAATACAGATGATCATCATTGGTATGGTGCTGATAGTTGGGCTGTGAAATTTGATTTTGATAATTATTTTAGTAATGTAGATTCTATCCAATTTTCTGCTACTAATGCAAGTGTGTTCATCCCCAATATTCAGAGTAGTGATGATATGACTGTTAAACTTTGCCGGAATATTGGTAATCAACCTCAATTAGAACCAAGTGGCGTATTATATTCTCAAACTATCCAACCGGGTCAGATGAATTTTCAAGATTGGAATGAGATAGAGTTTAATGATACATACACAGATTCAATTCTTTGGATAGTAATAGATTACCCTACAAATCCTGAAGATCAATTTATTTCAGCTTCTGCGATCGGTGGTGCTAACAGCTATTATTTTTCAAATGATTACTATTACAACATGTTAGCAAATGGCTTTGAGAGCGAGTTTTTAGTTAGTTTACAAGGAAGTTTTCTAACTGAGGGAAATGATCTTGATCTGGTATCACTAGAATGGCAGGGTCAGTTAACTAGTAATGCGATGATCTCTCCATCCTTTACTATCATTAATAATTCAATTAGCAATATTGAAAATTCATATATTAAAATAGTTTTAGAAAATCCATTAAACATATTAGAATTGCAATATTCTAATGGAACTGTATGTGATTCAATATTGTTGCCTACTTTAAATGCCGAATCGACCACAATAATAGATGTAAGCGATTCGCTCTTCTATGAACTTGCTCGTGATCCAGCTCAATACAGTGTTGAAGCGGATCTTTATAGTATATCTGATAGTTTATTTCAAAATAATTCAGTTGATTCAAAATTTAATACATTTAATAAATATCGAGATCAGCTTTTAGTGGAAAATATTGTCAGATCAGATAATAGTTCATCTAATAGCATCTTCCAAATCCAAGAGAATATAATTTCAACAAATAATTGTAAGTCAATTAATTATTTTTCTAATCCATCTGACTTGCCTTTTTATTCTATAGATTCATACGAAAGGTTCCATTTCTACGATCTTATGGGATATCCGGCAACTATCATAGATGGAGCAGATAAGATCATTGGATATTTGCCTGCCAGTTATTCCACGACCTTAAGTTCATATTACAACGTAGCAATTGAAACGAAAAAAACATTTATCGATGATATTTCACTTACCGGTCTGATTGATCAGAATAACGATGTGGAAGTTGAAATTGAGATCGAGAATAGCAACACACATTTATTTGAATCATTTATAACCGATTCATATGTTTTTGCAGTTGTAATTGAAAATGTGGTAAATCTCGATCCTCTGCCCGTGGACGTTAATGTGCCTGTAATGCTGAAAAAAGTCGGGGAGATTCCTGAACCAGATGTAACTGCCGGACATCAATTCCAAGCTACTGTTAATTTCAATCTGATAGAAGATCTGCAGCCCTTAACTGAAGATTTGGATAACTGCGAGGTTGTAGTATGGTTTCAAGATATTGAAACAAAAAATATTTACGGAGTAAGTTCCATTCCTTTTACTGAATTCACTTTAACCGATTGTGACGATTTAGAAATATCAGATCAAAAGATGGAAATTCGGCTTTCTAAAAATCCTTTTGATCTAAATAATGAACTTAAAATATCACTTGCCAGAAAAGGTGATAATTCGATCAAAAGTTTCTCGATCTACAATATTAAAGGACAGGTTGTAGAAAGTATCCGGTTCTTGCAGGAAGATGCAAATTATATTACTTGGGATGGTAGAGATTTAAATGAGAAAAAAGTTGCAAATGGAATATACTTTATGAAGATAGTAACTAATGGTAATGATGCTATATTTCGCAAATTCATGGTAATGAAAAAATAATGAAAAAACGAGCTATTTTTGAGGAAAGCTATTTTGAGCTAACAGGCTGTATTCACGTTCATTCAGAGTATTCATATGACAGTAATGTTCCAGTAAAAAAAATAATCCAATTAGCAAAAAAAACAGATTTAGATTATATAACCATTAATGATCATTCAAATATGAAAGCTGCCAATGAAACTAGTGTTAAAAACGAAAAAAGCTTAACTGTTATCGTGGGAAGTGAGATAAATGACAAGGAGAGAAATAACCATTTACTTGTTTATAATACCGATAAGATCATAAAAGATAAAACAGCTGAAGAATATTTACGAGAATATACCAGATCAGATGCGATTACATTTGCTGCTCATCCCGTAGACACAAGGAGGTCAAAAGAATTTCGCTCATATAATTGGACCTCCGAGGATGTAAGCGATTTTGATGGTTTGGAAATATGGAATTTCCTTTCAAATTGGGTTGGAGATCTAGTTCCCAAATTAAATGGACTATTTTTTGTATTGTTTCCCTCTGTTTGGGTTCGTAAGCCTAAAAAGAAAACTCTACAATTTTGGGACAGATTAAATAGTTCTGGGAAAAGAAAATCGGGGATCGGGTCTGTAGATGCGCATACCGAAAGATTAAAAAGATTTGGGATCAATTTTAAATTTCTAACGCACAGGAAATTATTTCAAACGATCAGAACGAATGTTCTAATAAAAGTAAACAGCGAAATTTCTGAGATTAATATTTTACAAGCTCTTAAAAAGGGTAATAGCTACATCGTAAATTATAAGATCGGAAATCCCTATAATTTTTATGGTGGCATCTCTGATGGTGATAATATGGCAATATTTGGAGAAGAGATCGATTTTAATGAAAATATGTATTTTTATTATCATCTTCCCAAACTTGCAAGAGTTAAATTGATTCGAAATGGGGAAGTAGTAGCTTCTGAAATTGATGAAAAAGGGAAATTATTGATCAGCAAGAAAGGTAATTATCGACTAGAGATATCTCGCTTTGGATATGGTTGGATCTATACCAACAATATTTACGTAATCTAGGTGAAATTTTTAAAATAGAATAGAAGGAATTAATTATGAGTAAAAAGATTTATATTAAAGACCTTAACAGTTATTTGAGCAAAGAAATTATTGCTGATTTCTTAGTAACAAAAAAAGAACTACGAAAAGGCAAGAATCATTACATTAGGTTGAATTTAGCTGATAAAACAGGAAATGTGACTGCTAATGTCTGGAATAACGCAAAATCTATTGCCCAAAAATTTGAAGAGGGAGATATCATTCGCATCAAAGGTTATGTGATAACTTATAAGACCCAAACTCAAGTTACGGTTAAGAAAATAGAACAAATTCCAGAAGAAGAATACGAAATTGGTGACTTCATCGAAACTACATCTAAGGATATTAATCAGCTGTCAGATCAATTATTTGAATACATTGAATCAATAGAAGATCAACATTTAAAACAGCTCTTATTAAATATTTTCGAGGATAAAGAGTTCTTTACAAGTTTTTCTGAATCACCTGCAGCAAAATCTTGGCACCATAATTATGTAGGTGGTCTTTTAGAGCATACAGTTGCTGTGACTAAGATCTGTGATTTTGCTGCCCAGAATTATAAAGTAGATAGAGATCTATTACTTACAGGAGCTCTTTTGCACGATATTGGAAAAGTTCTGGAATATCGAACAAAGCCAAATATAGAGTTTACTGCAAAAGGAAGATTAGTTGGTCATATTCCTTTAGGGGATCAAATAGTTAATGAAAAAGCTTCACAGATCAATAATTTTTCCAAAGATACTTTGATGAAAGTCAGACATCTTATCTTAGCGCATCATGGAGAATATGAGAAAGCTTCAGCAAGATTACCACAAACGATCGAAGCAATTGTTCTCCATTTCGCAGATAATCTGGATGCTCAGACCGTTGGTGTGCAGCAATTGATAGATAACAGGCTGCAAGAAGATGTTGATTGGACAGAGTACGATCGTTTAAATAACCGATATTATTACATTAAATAGGAATAAATGTTTCAAACTTCAGTTTTAGCCAGCGGTAGTAAAGGTAATAGTATTCTTGTTCGTACGAATACGTCAAAGATCTTATTGGATGCTGGTCTTAGCGGAAAAAAAATAACCAATTTTATTAAAAGTATTAAGTTGGATGAAAATAAGCTTGATGCTGTAGTTGTAAGTCATGAACATAGTGATCATATTAGAGGTGCCGGAATAATCAGTAGAAGATTTAATATTCCAATGTACATCTCAAAAGCGACCTATGAAAAAAGTAGGAAAAAATTAGGGAAATTACCTGCTGGGATAATAAATTTTTCCAACGGGGACACATTTGAGATCGGAGATATAATTATCAGAGCATTTCCATCTTCACATGATGTAATAGATGGCAGTAATTTTACCTTCCAAAAAATGGGTGAGGAAGGAAGAAAATTAGCAGTGGCTACGGATTTAGGTTATAGCTCTAAACTTATGTTAATGCGAATTATGGAATCTACTACAATTATTTTGGAAAGTAATCATGATGTAGAGATGCTGCTAAGTGGTAGTTATCCACCTCATCTAAAACAGCGAATCAAAAGCAAGAAAGGGCATCTTTCGAACAAACAAGCAGTAGAAGTTGTTTCAAAGATCATTCACAAGGGCCTGAAAAATATTATTTTAGCACATCTGAGTGAGGAAAATAATATTCCACAAAAAGCTGAAAATGCAATGAGAGATTACCTGCAGCATATTGATCAAGAGATCGATTTGATAGTTGCATCTCAATATTCTTCAACTAGATTGGTTGATATTTAAAAAGATAAAGAGGAAAATATGTTTCTATCCATAGTATTATTGTTAGTTGGTTTTGTGATCCTAGTTAAGGGTGCAGATTTTTTGATCGATGGAGCTTCTTCATTAGCAAAAAAACTCTCCATCTCGGAAATTGCTATTGGATTAACAGTTGTTGCTTTTGGTACTTCCGCTCCTGAACTTATTGTAAATATATTCGCAAGTGTAGGTGGGTATCACGAGATCACCTTTGGGAATATTTTGGGTAGCAATATCTTTAATATTCTTATGGCTTTGGGTGTCGCAGGAGTCATTACCTCAATATCGGTACAGAGAAATACGGTGCTAAAAGAAATACCCTTTTTGCTAGTAGCAACTCTTTTGGCGTTTGGATTAACTCTCTGGAATAGAGATTTATCCATGACGGATGGAATTATCCTATTAATTTTTCTGGTATTATTTTTCATATATGTCTTTGGGATATTACACGCAGCTCCACCACAAGCTAGTACGATAAAGGAATATTCTGATCTTGTTACGTTCGCTATGATGATCTTGGGTATGATCGGATTATTTTTTGGCGGTAAGTTCGTAGTTAATAATGCTGTTAAAATAGCTGAATATTTTAATGTAAGTCAGAAATTGATAAGCCTAACAATTGTTGCATTTGGAACTTCATTACCAGAACTTGTAACCTCTGTCTTAGCAGTTATTAAAGGTCGAAACGATCTTGCTATAGGTAATGTTGTAGGTTCTAATTTGTTCAATATTTTATTGGTTTTAGGCGTTAGTTCTGTGATCTCACCAATTCCATATATCTTAGTTTTAAATGTTGATTTCATATTTTTATGCG
>LSCM01000095.1 GCA_001577185.1 Cloacimonetes bacterium TCS62
ATTCCCCTCTCTTACTTTTATAATTCCATTTATAACAGAGATATCAACCTGTTTTGCATCACAAAGAACTATTGCTCCCAACGGATCGGATAATCCACCTGAAAATTCAAGACGATTAAGATTAAAACCAATAAAATCAGCTGCTTTTCCCTCTTTGAGGGTACCTGTGAAATCACTGATCCGAAGAACATTTGAACCACCAACAGTTCCCATTTCTAATATTTCATAAGGTGTGATCGCATCAGCTCCATACTTTACTCTCTGCAAAAGTAAAGCATTTCTAATTTCCGAAATCATATTATTTGTGTCATTACTAGCACTTCCATCTACTGCTATCCCAATTCTTATTTTGTTCTTTAGTGTGGTCACTGGAGCTATTCCAGAGCCTAACCTCATATTAGAAGATGGACAGTGAGCCATGCCAGAATCCGTCTTACTTAATTTTGCTCTATCTTGCTCATTTAACCAAACCAGGTGAGCAAACCAAGCTCTTTCATTCAGCCATCCCAATTCTTCCATGTAATCCACCGGACGATAACCAACTTTTTCCAAACAAAATTTCTCTTCGTCCTGTGTTTCTGCTAGATGTGTGTGTATTAACAAATCGTTTTTATCTGCATACTTTGCAGTATCTCTCATTATTTTTTCCGTTACTGAAAAGGGAGAACATGGTGCCAGCGCTATTCTCAACATAGAGTGTTTGCTTTTGTCGTGATATTTCGCAACAATTCTCTCAAATTCTTGCATTATCTCATCATCGGTTTGCACTACTGAATCAGGTGGTAACCCTCCATCTTTTTTACTAAGAGACATGCATCCTCTTGTTGGATAGAAGCGCAAACCTGTTTTTCGTGCACCTTCGATCTCAGCATCAAATATCTTATTATTATTATTGGGAAAAAGATACAAATGATCTGTAGAAGTGGTAACGCCTGTTTTGATCAATTCATTCGCAGCGATCTGTGTGCTAATGTATACAGCTTCTTCATCGATGTGTTTCCACTTCTCGTATAGAAACACCAACCAATCAAACAGTTTAGCACTTTGAACATCCTTGACATTCCTGAACATAGATTGATAAAAATGATGATGTGTATTGATAAACCCTGGCATGATCAAATGATCTGTGCAATCTATTGTTTCATCTGCATCTCCCTTATATTCCACACTACCTATCTCTTTTATTATGTTATCCTCAGTTAAGATATAGGCATCACTTTGAAAATCTTTATTCTCGAATGTATACAAATAGGAGATATTTTTGAATAATTTCTTCATAATTCCTCCGTTTATTTTTTTCAATCCTCTTTATCGCTACGAGGATGAGCCTGACTATATGCGCTTTTAAGATCTTTTAAAGATAAATGTGTATAAAGCTCAGTAGTAGAGAGATTACTATGCCCCAGCATCTCCTGAACTGCCCTAAGATCTGCTCCATGTGAAAGTAGATGAGTAGCAAAAGAATGCCGTATTGAATGAGGTGAGTATCCTTTGGTTTTTGCAACTAAGATCAGATAACGGGACAAAATCTCCCTGATCTCATTTGGAGTCAAAGATCTGCCACTTTTCGAAAGGAAACAATATTCCTTACTGAACTTCGACTCAAACAATGATCTTTGTTTTAAGTAATTTCTTACAGCTATTTTGGCCTTACTTCCAATAGGAACTAACCTTTCTTTATTTCCTTTACCAATTATCCTGATTATCTTATCCTCTAAATCGATCCAGTTCAATTTGCATTTTGAAATTTCACTAATACGCAATCCGCATGAATAAATAAGCTCTAAAATTGCTCTATTACGGACTCCAAACTTATCAGAAAGATCCGGAATATTCAGAAGTTCTTCCATCTCCTTTTCGGAAAAATGCTTCGGTAGTTTTTTCTCAAATTTTGGAATATGTAATTTTAGAGCAGGATCTTTTATTATGTAATTGTTTTGAAGACAAAATTGAAAAAAGCTTTTAATCGTAGTTGATTTACGGGCTAAAGTTCGATTACTTCTACCCTTTGAGCTCAATGTCCTCAAAAAATCTCGTAAATACAATCTTGTTATATTTTTCACAGTAATTTTCTGATCTTCGAAATACTTCTTTAAAAAATCTTGCAGCTGTGTAAGATCTTTTTGATAAGCAATTATGGTGTTTTTAGTAAGTCCTTTCGACTTCTGGAACTTTATGAACTGATCAATTGCTTTATCCATTTCATCTCCGCATTAAGATCTTATAAATAATCTACTAGCTATATGATTAATATCATCCGCCTAAAACTGTTGGATACAAAATCTAAAGTCAAGTTTTTATTTTAACCTCTCTTCAATCCAATTGCAATTTAATTTTCCATTATCGAATGTAAATCTTAATTTACCGTATTTATTCTTATTTGAAATTATACTGTAAAATTTTGTCTTGTTATTCAGTAACTCATTCCTCTTTTCCTGATAATCAAAGCTAACGATCGCATCAACTGGTATATTTTTGACGATATCCGCATCGATATATTTACTCAGGCTAGATAACATGATCACAAAATCTGTTTCTTGCGAAAGTAACTCAGCTTGATATCTAGCGATCTCAAAAATGTTAGAATTAAATATTACATGTTCTGCAAGAGAATTCTTAACTGCAAAGTCCGGTGTATAGATTGAAAATATCCCTATTTTAAAGGAATCTGCTTCAATAATTTTATTTTCGATAATCTGTAAAGAATCACTTTTTATATTTGAAATAAGAAGATGCTGATCTAACGATTTTTCATTAAATAAATAATCAACTGGTGATACTATGTCTGGTTCTAGCAAATTTATAAAAGCTACTGTTGCACTGTCTGATTGTGGTTCTTCTAATAATCTACCAGCGAAAATTAGTTTTTGTGAAATTGAATCATTTTTAATATTTTTTATAAGAAAATTAACCATATTCATATTGTTCTTCTTAAATCTTGGTTCTATGAACAAGTTCAGATCCACGTAGTCCTCAGCAATCAAATAGATGCTTGAAAATATCATTATCAGAATATATATATTTTTTTTCAATATTAACTCCTAAAAAATTCTAGTAGTACTTAAATACGAAATGACATAAGCTGTCAAAAAGATTTTTTGACAATATCAATATGAATTTTAAATTTGTTATGAATTTACTTATAGAGGTAATAATGCAAAATAAATTAATAATTGTAATAGGTGCATATGGAAGCGGGAAAAGCGAATATGCAATTAACATTGCTAAACAGTTACAAACTAGCAGTAAGAGGGTAACTTTAGTGGATCTTGATGTAGTTAATCCCTACTTTCGTAGTAGAAATATGCGAGAGAGATTTTTAAATGATGGTATTGATGTGATCGCTCCGGAAGGTGAATTTATGCATGCAGATCTACCCATGCTTTCTCCAAGAATTCAAGGAGCTATAGATGATTTGATAAATACGGTAGTCCTTGATGTCGGAGGAGATCCAAATGGATGTAAAGCATTAGGACGATATATTCCATCTATCAAAAATCGTGGTTACCAAATGCATCTTGTGGTTAATACGAAAAGACCATTTACTTCTAACAAAACTGGCATCATTGAGATGAAAAATACGCTTGAACGGGCTTCTAAACTCAAAGTAACCGAATTGATCTCAAATACTAATCTCATGGACAATACAAACATAAATCTCATCAAAGACGGGATAAATATATTAAATGATGTTGCTCAGGAAACAAAAATTCCCTTTAATAAATTCTTAGTATTAAAAAAACACTCTAAAGATATTCCTGATAAAATTAATGGTAAACAAAAAACTATCTTAGAATACTTTTTGAACAAACCTTGGGAAATGAAAAACAAAGTTCATATGAAAGGTATATAAGAAACTTATTTAAGAATAAAGCCAACAACTTCAAAACAAATTAGTCTAGATCATTATCTCTTTTTAATTTTCTAATACCATCATATAATTCAATGAATTCCGATTCTGATAGAGTTTCTGCTCTACGAGTTAAAGCTATATTACAAAGAGACTTCAATTTTTCTACTTGCGGTTTTGGAATTAACATTCTTAAATTTCTTCGTAACATCTTACGTCTATTTCTAAATCCTACTTTTACAATGTGCCAGAACAATTCTTCATCTTCTAAAATTGGTTTATCTTCTCGGGGTCTTAAAATTATAACTGCAGAATTAACTTTTGGTTGTGGCTTAAATACTTGTGGACCGACTGTAAATCCATAATCAACATTAAAATAAAACTGTATTTTTAAAGTCAATTTACCATAGTCTTTACTACCGATATCAGCAGCTATGCGTTTAGCAACTTCCTTTTGTATCATCAAGACGACCTTAGAAAAATTATGTGCCTTCTTAGTTACTTTATATAAGAATGGTGAAGTGATCTGATATGGTAAATTAGCTACGATCTTTACTTTTTCCTTTGGTAAATAGTCTTGCCAGTTAATCTTTAAAATATCTACATTGATGAGTTCTACCTTAGAGTTAAATCTCTTCTTTAATAATGGTATCAAGTCGGAATCAATTTCAAAACAGGTTAATATACATTTTTGATCTACTAGTTCATTAGTTAATATACCCCTACCTGGACCGATCTCCCACACATTTTCATTTTCTTGTAAATGAGCTAAGTTCACGATCTTCTTAGCAATATTTTTGTCTGTAAGAAAATGTTGCCCGAGTGATTTTTTCATTCTAAACTTTTTCATTTACTATCAATGATCTCTTCGATTTCATTTTTGCCAAATTTGTAATCGGTATTACAAAAATGACATTTTACAGTTAGGGTTTCATTATTTTCATTTGCTTCCTGTAACTCTTGCTTGGATAAAAGTCTTAACCCATTTTCAAATTTTTCTTTAGAACAATCACACTTGTAACTTCCTGGTTTTATCTCATTGATTTCTGGTGAAAGATCCTTCAAAATGAACTTTTCTAACAAAGTTTCAATAGAATGTCCCATATCCATCATATCGGTTAAATTAGGGAAGTGCATTAAATTCTCTTCTATTTGAGATATTATCTCCTTAGGGGCATCTGGCATCATTTGAATTATAAAACCACCTGCTTTCGAAACACTTCCATCTGGCATCACCAGAGTTCCCAATCCTACAGAAGAAGGTATTTGTTCAGATTTTACAAAATAATAAGTTAAGTCTTTAGCTATAGTTCCATACTTCATTTCTACTTGCCCTGCGTACGGTCTTTTTAAACCCAGATCTTTAATTATATTTAAAGTACCTTTCCCAATAGCTTTACTTATATCTATTGAATCCGTCTCTTCATTAAGTGGAAGCTCAACTTCCGGATTTTTTACATAACCTTTTACAAATCCATTCTTATTCCCAGTTACAATTACTCCACCAATAGGTCCATCACAATCTATTTTTAATGTTAAAACATTCTCATCTGACTTCAGATCTATCGACATCATTAATGCTGCACTCAACATCCTTCCTATAATTACAGAATTTGTTATTGATAAATGATGTATTTCAACAGCTTTTTTTACTGTTTGTGTGCTATCTACTGCAAAAAATCTGATATTCTTATCTTTAGTCATTCCTCTTAAGATTCTATCCATTTAAACTCCTAACTAAATAACTTTAGTCACTCAAAGAATCTTAATGAATTTGTAAATAAAAATTAGTTTAACAATTGTA
>LSCM01000096.1 GCA_001577185.1 Cloacimonetes bacterium TCS62
AAATCCATTTTCCTTGGCAATATTACTGATCTCTTCAGCTTGATCATAGCCTATTTCAAAATATAATTTACCATTTTTAGTTAAATGCTTTTTTGCATTCCGGATTATTTGATTGTAAAAATACAATCCATTTTTTTCTGCAAATAAGGCAGCACGAGGTTCAAAATCTTTTACTTCAACCGGCAGATCTTTATAATCCTGTTGGGAAATATAAGGCGGGTTGGAGACGATCAGATCGAATTTACCCTTAACCTTGCTGAAGATATCGGAAATGAAAAAATCGATCTTAACCTTATTTATCTCTGCATTTTTAATAGCGGTATCTAAAGCTTGTTTAGAAAAGTCAGTCGCACTAAAGTTTACCTTATTTAGATTTTTTTTTAGAGCAATAGCGATAGCACCGGAGCCAGTTCCAATCTCCAGAATGTTCTGAGGGTCCTTTTCTTTCTTCGTTATTTTCTCAACCAATAGTTCTGTTTCCGGGCGGGGAATTAAAACTGAATTGTTCACAAGCAACTTGTAACCGTAAAATTCTGTCTCTCCTAAAATATACTGAATTGGTTCATGCTTTGTTCTTCTGTGCACGGCTTGCTCAATTAAATGCTTAGTTTCTTCTGAAATTAGAAAATCTGCCTGCAAAGGTAATTTTAACCGTTTGATCTTTGTATAATGTGATAAGATCATCTGAGCATTTAGCTCGGGATTTTCTATTTTTGCTTTTTGCAAAGCCTTGATACAATAATTTTTTAGATCGATCAATTTCATTTTTTTCATTTGAAAGCAATTGAATAAAAAGCAAATTAAAAAGCAAGGAAAAAGAGGAGATGTAAGAAATTTTGAACAATTAGGTAATTGTGGGTTTGGTTTTTAATGTTTTTTTAGCGGTTACGGCGTATGTGACGTTTTCGCCGTAGTGTAGCCGGGTACTTGCTGTTAAGTGCAGTGCCCGATTGATTATGCTTTTAGAAAAATTTCACGACATTTCTTTGTTTCTTTGATTATTTTCTCTTTCAATTTATACATGCTAAATTGATTTATGAATTACAGAATCAACTGTCAAATAAAAAACCTTCAAGGGATTAAACTTGAAGGTTATAAACATAAATTTCTACGAAAAGTTAATAACCACGTACTCGTTTAAGGATCCTTTTTTGAATATTTTGTGGAACTACTTCGTGTTTAGAAAATTCCATCGTATAGATCGCTCTACCTTGCGAGATAGATCGTAATTTAGTGGAATATCCAAAAAGTTCGCTCATAGGAATTTCCGCAGTGATCTCCTGTTTGTTGTTATTGTTTCGTATATGTTCGATCTTACCGCGTTTGGAATTAATATCTCCGATAATATCACCAACGAATTCTTCTGGTGAGATGATACTAACTAACATTATTGGTTCCATCAGCAGTCCTTCTGCTTTTCTCAGAGCTTTGTTAACAGCCATGGAAGTAGCTATTCTAAAGGCAGTTTCACTGGAATCCACCTCGTTGAATTCACCACCTATAAGTTTGATCTGAACTCTTTGAACAGCATTATTCATCAGGGGACCATCTTGACAGGCATTGTAAGAGCTATCTTCGATAGCAGCCCAATATTCTTTAGGGATAATATCATCTGAAATAGCATTGATAAATATGTTATCCTGACCAGGCTCAAGTTTATCGGCCGAGATAGGAGACAATTCAACTTTCACTACTGCGAAATGTCCTTTACCTTCCATCTCTCTGATCAGACGAGCTTCTGCTGTAACAATATTCTCAATAGTTTCACGATAAGTTACATGAAGATTGCCAACATTGACAGGCACATTAAATTCTCGTTTTAAACGATCTACTATGATCTCTAAGTGAAGTTCTCCCATTCCGGAAATTAGAGTTTGACCAGTATCCTTGTGTACAGAAGATTTAAAAGTTGGATCTTCCTCTTGTAATTTTCTCAAGGCATCTTCTAGAGAGTCTTTATCTGCTTGAAATTTTGGTTCAATTGCAGAGGCAATGACCGAAGCGGGGAAAGTTATTTCATCAAGTAGAATATTATTATGTATCGAAGTGATCGTATCTCCTGTGTGAATTTGCTTCGGACCGATCAAAGCAGCAATATCACCAGCTTTTAATACATCTATATCTTTAGTTTTGTTGGAATGGATCTGCAAGATACGTGCGATCCTTTCTTTCTTACCACTTGTCTGATTGACGATCGTATCTTTTTTGTTTAATGAGCCAGAATAAACTCTGATATAATTAAGTTTACCGACATATTTATCTGCTTTAACTTTAAATACAAACGCTGAAAATTTCTCATCTTTGTCGGGATGGATCTCGATCTTTTTCTTATTTTTTTTCTTAAATCCTATTGCGGGAGGGACATCTAAGGGTGAGGGTAAAAAGTCTGTGATAGCATTCAATAAATTTTGTATTCCTATATTTTTGAGAGCAGAGCCACAAAGAATAGGTACAAACTGATGATAGCGAACTCCCTTACGAATTGCAGAAATAATTTCATCCTGAGAGATATTTTGTTCTTCTAGATATTTTTCCATTAGGACGTCATCAAATTCAGCGATCTGTTCCAAAAGCTCAATACGAGACTTCTTAACCTGCTCGGTATATTCTGGTGGGATCTCTTTGGTTTGATACTTTACTCCCAAAGTTTCCTTGTCAAAATAATAAGCTTTTAAGGAGATCAGATCGATTATTCCTTCAAAATTGTTTTCACTACCGATCGGATACTGAATGGGAGCTGCATTTTTTGATAAGCGATTGTGTATCATATCTATCACATGCTCAAAATCAGCACCTGAACGATCCATCTTATTTACAAATGCTAATCTAGGTACTTTATATCGGTCTGCTTGATGCCAGACTGTTTCCGATTGAGGTTCAACACCTCCAACAGCACAAAAAACACCTATTGCACCATCGAGAACCCTTAAAGAACGTTCAACTTCAGCTGTAAAATCTACATGCCCGGGAGTATCAATAATATTAATATGTTTGTCATTCCACAGACATTTTGTTACTGCTGAGGTTATAGTTATTCCGCGTTCTTTTTCTTGATCCATCCAGTCCATGACAGCATTACCATCGTGGACTTCACCCATTTTATGAATAATGCCGGTATAAAACAATATCCTTTCGGTAGTAGTTGTTTTACCGGCATCAATATGAGCAATTATTCCAATATTGCGTATTTCAGAAAGCTCTGTAGCCATAAATTAATTAAAATCTAAAATGTGCAAATGCCTTGTTAGCTTCTGCCATTTTATGAACGTCCTCTCTTCTTCTAATGCTTGCTCCTTCTTTATTATAAGCTGAAAGCAATTCACCTGCTAGACGTTCAACCATGGTTTTTTCAGCACGTTTTCTTGCAAAACTAATGATCCATCTGAAAGCTAGAGCTTGAGCATTTTTTGGTGTAACTTCAGTAGGTACTTGATAGTTAGATCCACCAATACGTCTAGAAACTACCTTGATCAGTGGTTTAACATTTTCAACAGCTTGATTGAAAACTTCTATAGGAGGTTCATCAGTTTTTTTAGCTATGATCTCAAATGCTTCATAAATTATATTTTCAGCTAAGCTCTTTTTTCCGTCTTTCATAACTGTATTGATAAATTTACTTAAGTTTGTGTCTGCATATTTAGGATCTGAAAAAACTACTCTTTCCAATATTTTTCTTCTTCTTGCCATCTATAACTCCTACCTCGGTTTCTTTGTTCCATACTTGGAACGAGATTGTGTTCTATTGTCTACACCTGCTGTATCCAGTGCACCACGAACGATGTGATATCTAACACCAGGAAGGTCTTTCACTCTTCCACCTCTTACAAGTACAATACTGTGTTCTTGCAAGTTGTGACCTTCACCAGGAATATAAACAGTAACTTCATGACCATTTGTTAAACGAACTCTTGCTACTTTACGTAAAGCTGAATTAGGCTTTTTAGGTGTGGTTGTATAAACTCTTGTACAAACACCTCTTTTCTGTGGGCTAGATTCTAGAGCTCTATTCTTTTTCTTCTTTGTAATTTTTTTTCGCCCTTTTCTTACTAATTGATTAATTGTCGGCACTATTTTCCTCCATTTTTATTTAATCAGAAATCGAGTATATCTTCAACAGACTCATCTTTCTCAGTATGAGCAATATCTTCAATTATCTCACCGATTGTTTTACCTTCGTCGATAGCGTTAGCAATTTCTTTATTATAGAGCTTTGTACCAGTTCCAACTGGGATTCTATGTCCTATAATAATACTTTCTTTCAAACCTTCCAGATCATCAATTTGTCCAGCTATGGACGCTTGTGTAAGCACTTTGGTAGTTTCCTGGAAAGAAGCTGCAGAAAGCCAGCTATCAGTTAATAGTGAAGCTTTGGTGATACCTAATAAAAGTTGCTCAAAAGTAGCTCCTTCGCCACCCTCTTCTTCGATTCGTTTGTTTTCTTTCATCACTCGATGTCTATTTACTATTTCTCCTTCTAAGAACATGGTATGTCCCGGATCAATGATTTTTAATTTTTTGAACATCTGACGAATGATAACACCTATATGTTTATCTTCGATCTTAACACCTTGTTTTCTATAAACTTCCTGAATTTCCTCAAGAATTAATTTTTGGGCAGCTTTGATACCTTTCGCTGTTAAAATATCATGGGGATCAAGTGGACCACCTGAAAGCGGATCACCACTATCAACTATATCACCTTGATGCACAATTATACGTTTTCCGGGTGGTATCACATATTTTTTCTGTGTCTCATCTTCTGCATTAACATAGATAACTCGACCAGATTTTGAGAGATCACCGATCTTTACTGTACCGGCGATTTCTGAAAGCATCGCTTTCTCTTTTGGTACTCGTGCTTCGAAAAGATCTTGCACACGAGGTAAACCACCAGTAATATCACTTTGTTTAACAGTAATACGAGATGTTTTTCCTAATATATCACCAGGATAAACATAAACACCATCTTCAATCTCAACATTCAAACCGGTTGGAATTGGAAGAAGAATTGATTTTCCGCTATCAGTTACGATTTTAAACTGAGCTTGTTTTTTTCTTACTTTCGATTCTATAGTTGTAATTTCACGAGAACCGGTTAGTTCATTAAATTCTTCTTTATAAGTAACATCTTTTTCAAAATGTTCAAATACCAATTTACCCTTAGCTGTAGCAATAAGAGGATGATTGTAATGGTCCCAACTAAAAAGTTTAGTATTCGCTACGATCTCTTCATTATCTTCAACAAAAATAGTTGCAGCGTATTCAACCTTGTAGTTTTCTATAACTTTGCCATCTTCATCGAGGATTTTCATTCTTCCTAAGTGACTGATCGAAACCAATTCATCATTTCGATTTTTGATAAGGTTCATCTTCTCAAATTTCACAGTTCCATCAGAATTAGCTACCACTTCAGCCAGATCTACATCAGTACTTGTAGTACCTCCAATATGGAAAGTTCTTAGGGTTAATTGTGTTCCAGGTTCACCGATGCTTTGTGCTGCTATGACACCTACTGGTTCGCCTATTGTTACCGGTTTGTTATTTCCCAGATTTCTACCATAACATTTAGCACAGATACCTTTCTCAGAATCGCAGGTCAGTACAGAGCG
>LSCM01000097.1 GCA_001577185.1 Cloacimonetes bacterium TCS62
ATATTGAACAAAAAAGATCTGAGTAAAATATTTTCCCATCACAAGATCGATTCTGTTATTCATTTTGCTGGTTTAAAAGCAGTGGGTGAATCTGTAGAGAAACCTCTATCATACTATCGTAATAACGTCGTAGGTACTATCACGCTTTGTGAAGTTATGAAGAAACACCAAGTTAAAAATATTATATTTAGCTCTTCTGCTACGGTTTATGGTGATCCCCAAAGTGTTCCGATCACTGAAAATTTTCCTCTATCTGCTACTAACCCTTATGGAAGAACAAAGCTAATGATCGAAGAGATATTAGAAGATATTATTGCAGCTGATAATGAATGGAATGTGGTTCTTTTGCGGTATTTCAATCCGGTTGGAGCTCATAGTAGCGGTAAAATAGGTGAAGATCCCTGTGGTATCCCCAATAATCTTATGCCTTTTATCTCTCAAGTTGCTGTGGGAAAACGAGATCGCTTACAAGTTTTTGGAAATGATTACAAAACAAAAGACGGTACGGGAGTTCGTGATTATATCCATGTGGTAGATCTGGCTCAAGGTCATCTGAAAGCTCTTAAGAAAATCGATGATAATTCCGGTTTGAATATTTATAATCTGGGGACAGGAAAAGGATATAGCGTTCTGGAAATGATAAAAGCCTTTCAAAAAGCAACTGGGAAAGAAATTCTTTATAATTTTGTAGATAGAAGAGCAGGCGATATTGCTGAGTGTTTTGCAGACCCGAGTTTAGCAGAAAAAGAATTAAATTGGAAAGCTGAATATGATATTGAAAAGATGTGTGAAGATACTTGGTGTTGGCAATCTCAAAATCCCGAAGGTTATTAAATTTGTACTAAAATTATTTTCGATTGTGACAACCTAGAGATTTAGGTGATTGTCAGTTGAAAAGATATATTGTCTTGAACGCTTTACTAGAACTCGATCCTAGAGTTATCCACATAGGTTAAGAAAACCATCAAATACTGTAAGTGTTTGCTATATAAAGAATAAGGCAAGCATTAGAAAGTTACACACAACTTATCCACAAGTTATGCACGGAGGGTTGGTGTCCTTAAGGTCTAGTATGAAAAGCTCTGCGAGTTTCTGTGTATAAGTAGTCTAAATTGAAGATCTTTTATCCTGAATTGCTGTGGATAATTCATCTATTTTTGATAGGCATTCTCTAAGAAGTTTAACCAACCTGTTTCAAAAAATCTTAGGTCTTCATATTGATCTTTGCGCAGATCAAAAAATCCTTGAGTTTCTTGATCAGGATACCAGATCAAGGCAGTGCCAACATTTTCTGAGCTGTATCCACTGGGGTAATCATCACTAAGCTGCATAATAAAGCATGAATCAACTAAAACTATCATATCCTGGCAGAATACTGTTAGCTCATTATTGGCATTTAAGATACTTTCATCTATTGTATTAACGAAAAATTCTTTAAGATCGATATCCATGGCAGGATTTATAGAAAACGTAGGATTAAATTCAAGACAGTTTTCTCTAGCTTGAGAAAATAGATCATGATCAACTGAATTTCCCCACTGATCTGTAAATTCGGTTAATTTAGTCAGAAGAGATGGAAATTCAGCAGTTTTGATAACTGAGCAAGAGATCGGGTAGAGATCTTCTGACCAGTAGAATTTATGAAATTCATGAGCAATTTGCTTTGCAATAAATTCAACCTCGGTATGATCCTGCCAATGGCTAAAAATCTCTTGATAAGGAAACCCTAGATTATTGATCCCATCTTCAGCAGCAATAATAAAATCACAATATTCATAAACTTCATTTGCCACTTCCATCGTCTGCATATTACAAGCATCCATAACCAAGATATCAAGGTGTTGAGCGATATTTTCAACCGCTTCGGCAAATTCACCATCAGCAATGCTGATAAAACTATCTGATTCGTCATCGGAACAAAAACCTGCATTAGCATCACTATACCAACCGTTGCCATGTCCCCAAATAAAAAGTGCATGTTTTTGGGCAGGATATTGAGAAAAACCCCAGTTAGCAAAAGCTGTTAAATTTGCTGCCTCGCCACTATCAATCTCACCTAAGTATGAGATCTGTTGCTTAGTACCAGGATAGATGCGATACCTTGTTGCACCACTGTTAGCACTATTTTGATCTTGATCGATCTGCACGATCAGATTGATCTCGTCTGAGAATTCAGCGGATTGCATATCTACCAGATCTACTAAAGCTGGATTTGGGTCGCCTGACAAGCTGTTATCTGCTGCCATGTAAATTAGAATTGTCCATTCTTTTTCATCAATTTTTGTGCAGCTAGCAATTATAAAAGCTACCAGTAGAATAAAGATCAATTTTTTCATCTTTCGAGTTATCCGTTTTCTATTTATATTTTTTGGATCTTTCTAGTCCTTTTAAAACTCGTACAACTCCTTGAGTAAGTGCTTCCATCTCTTTCTCTCCGGGAATAATATGTACATCTGCAATGAAAGAGATACGTCGTTTGAGATGCTCGATAACATAATCATTATAAACAAGACCACCGGTAAGGAATATTGCATCTACTTTCCCTTCAAGTACTGTAGCACAAGCTCCTACTTCTTTTGAAATTTGATATAACATAGCATCAAAAACAAGTTTAGCTTTCTTGTCCCCTGCTTGGATCATCTTAATGATCTTGCCACCATTATCTGTACCTAAGTAGGCGATAAGACCGCCTGTTTTTGTGAACATCTTTTTCATTTGCTGATGGGAATATTTACCTGAGAATGCCATTTCCAAAAGATCACCAATGGGCAAAGCACCGGCACGCTGAGGAGAGAACGGTCCCATACCCAATACAGCATTATTCACATCTACTAGCTTACCTTGTTTAATGGCAGCAACACTAATGCCACCACCTAAATGCACCCCTATCTGATTTGTCTTGATAAATTCTTTACCCATTTTTTCAGCAATAGAATAACCACAATATCGCAAATTTAATGCATGTAACAATGATTTCCTCTCGATCTGAGGACAACCGGAAATGCGAGCAATTTCTTCAAATTCATCTACAGTTACCGGATCGACGATATATGCTGGAATGTTAACCTCTTTGGCAATAGAATCGGCTATGAATGCTCCAAGATTTGAAGCATGAATTCTACCCCAGAGCTTAGGATTACTCAGGTCATTTTTCATTTTATCATTGATCTTATAAGTACCGCTAGAAAGCGATTTAACCAAACCACCTCGACCTACTACAGCCTCTAAAGAAGTGAGCTTAATATTATGCTCTGCTAATGCTCTTATGACCAGCTCTTTTCTGAATTCAAATTGTTCTATGATACCCTCAAACTTAGCTATCTCACTCTCCTTATGACGTAACGTCTCGATGAAAACAGATACATCATCATCAAAGACAGATATTTTAGTTGAAGTTGAGCCAGGATTAATTGCTAAAACACGATATTTCATTACATCCTCCGAAATTTTTTTTACAAGTTTTCCCAACTTCTTTGAAAGTCAAATGTTTTCTACGCTAAGTAATTTCTTACTAGTTTTAGTGAAACTTAAGATCCATGATCTACATATTGTAACAAAAAAAATATCAGTTTCAAAGTACATGTTTTTCACAAGAAATTACTCATATCCTAAGCTACTCACAAATTATTTGACATAAAAAATCCTCACAAATTAATGACAGAAGAGGTTTTTAAAAAATGAATATAATTAATAATAAAACAGGATGGATCGAAGTTATTTGTGGAAGCATGTTCAGTGGTAAAACTGAAGAATTGATCCGCCGTGTACATCGTGCTGAATATGCTCGTCAAAGAATTCAGGTATTCAAGCCCAAAATAGATAACCGATACGAAGAGGAACATATTGTATCGCACAGTAAAATGAAAACCCCATCCCAGATCGTAGAAACTTCCGAAGAGATAGATGATCAAGTAAAATATGATACAGAAGTAGTTGCTATCGATGAGATTCAGTTCCTCGATGATGGAATTATCAATGTCTGCACTAAATTAGCAGATAGCGGTAAAAGAGTTATTTTAGCTGGTCTAGATCAGGATTATACTGGTAAACCTTTTGGTCCTATGCCGCAGCTCTTAGCGATCGCAGAATATGTGCATAAATTATCGGCTATTTGCGTGAAATGTGGTAATCCTGCAAGTCGAACTCAACGTCTTACTAAAAATACTGAGACTGTGGTAGTTGGAACGACCGATATTTATGAAGCACGATGCAGAAATTGTCATGAGGTTTTATAAATTATGACTGGTTTTAAAGCACTTCTCATTCAAGTAATAGATATCTATATAATCATTATAATTATAAGAGCTGTTTTATCCTGGATTCATGTTAATCCGTATGGTAATTTCTTTCAGATTTATCTATTTCTGATCAAAATCACCGAACCTGTCCTCCATAGATTAAGAGAATTGCAAAAGAGATTTTTCCCACAATCACCAATTGATTTTTCTCCTCTAATTGCCCTATTAGCTTTCCATTTACTTAAGAAAATTATAATAGGAGTGTAAGTTATGCCAAAAATGATAAATGAAAGCGTAGAATATATAAGAAGTAAAACTTCCTCTCACCCAGAAATTGCCATGATCTTAGGTACAGGTTTGAACACAATTGCTGAAATGATGGAAGATCCTACCATCATCCCGTACAGAGATATTCCAAATATGAAGGTCTCTACCGCTCCCTCTCATGCTGGAAAATTAGTTTCCGGAAAACTTTCGGGGAAAAACGTAATAATCATGCAGGGTCGTCTTCATTTCTATGAAGGCTATTCCATGCAGGAGATCACCTTTTCTATACGCATGCTTAAAATGCTGGGAGTAGAAAGACTGATCATTACAAATGCAGCAGGTAGCCTAAGAGAGAATTATAAACCGGGCAATATAATCTTGCTGGAAGATCATATAAATATGATGGGTACCAATCCGCTTATAGGTAAGAATTTAGAAAAATTTGGCGAGCGCTTCCCCAGCCTTCATGAACCTTACTCACTTGCTCTAATTAAAAAATGTGAGAAGATCGCTGCCAACAATGATTTTGAAGTAAAAAGAGGCGTATATTGCGCTGTAACCGGACCGAGTTTAGAAACAAGATCCGAATGTAAAATGTTTCAATCTGTAGGAGCAGATCTGGTAGGAATGTCCACCGTTCCCGAAGTTATCGTTGCAGTTCATTCCGGGATGGAAGTTCTAGGGATCTCAGTTGTCACAAATTATAGTAACATATTCCACAGCAAGGCGCACAGTCAGGAAGAGATCAGGAAAAATGCTGATATTGCCCGAAATAATATAGAAAAATTAATAAAAAGCTTATTAGAAAAAATATAGAAGGAAGGTTCAATAAAATGTCTAGTAAACAATTAACAACAAAGCAATTGGATAAGTACGAAAAGATGTTGCACGAAGAGAAAGAGGATACACAGAATATAATAAATGATATCAATGAGATCCAAAGAAAGGGCTCTAAGAACGGTAATGGTGATCTTTCCTCTTATTCTATGCACCAAGCTGATATGGGTACGGATACCGACGATTCAGAACGAAGAGTTTACATTTTGGAAAAAGAATTGAATAATCTCAAGAAGATCAATAATGCTTTGAAAAGGATCTATGAAAAAAGTTACGGTATTTGTGAGATCTGCGGTGATCGGATACCTGCTAAAAGATTGAAAATAGTACCCTGGGCTAGATTCTGCATCAAATGTAAAGA
>LSCM01000098.1 GCA_001577185.1 Cloacimonetes bacterium TCS62
TAGATGGCGGAGAGCCAGGGATTCGAACCCTGGGTGGGCATAAACCCACAACGGTTTTCGAGACCGCCCCGTTCGACCGCTCCGGCAGCTCTCCAAAATATTATAGGTCGAATTTATTAATTCAGTGATTGATATAAACTGCTATATGTCATCTAAAATTCTTGTTTATCGTTTTTCCCGAAAGAATTCCTTCATTAGATCCGCTGCTTCATCAGCTAGTATCCCAGCACATATCTTAGGATTATGATTGAAATTTTTATCCAATAATGCATTATAGACTGAACCTACAGCTCCAGCTTTGGGATCATAAGTACCAAATACGACTCTACCTACCCTAGACCAAATGATGATTCCACTACACATTAAACATGGTTCTACAGTTACATATAGTGTATAATCGTAGAGATATCTTTCATCTTTTATAAGAACTTTTTCTATAACGATTTTTTCAGCATGCGCTAAATTGTTTGATTTCCTTGTAAGGTTATGTGCTGATGCTACAATTTTATCATTTTTTACTAGAATAGCTCCAATTGGCACTTCATTTTCTGCAAGTGCCAATTGAGCTTCTTCTAAAGCAAACTTCATCCAATATTCATCGGATTGATCTTGCATTATTACTTATTTTAGGCCTTTCATAAACTTATAATACTCACTATCTGTAGACATTATGATTGTATTCTTCTTATCGATAGTGTTTTCATAAGTCTCTAATGTTTTAAGGAATTCATAGAAATCCGAATCACGACTGTAGGCATTAGCATAAATTTGGATAGCGTTAGCATCTGCTTTACCTTTTATTTTCTGAGCTTTCTCATATGCTTCCGACTGGATCTCATCAAGTTCTTTTTTCATTTTTCCTAAAATCTCTGATGACTTACCTTCGCCTTCAGATCGATATTTAGCAGCAATCTTTTCACGTTCAGATATCATTCTATCAAAAACTTTTAATTGAACTTCTTGATTATAATTCAATCTTTTCAATCGTACATCTATCAACTCAATACCATATTCTGCAATCTGTGGTTTTGCAATCGTAAGAATCGAATCTGCTATAACTCGTCTACCATTCTTTATAGTTTCCTGAGCTACATCGGCAAAGCTACTTTCTTCATATTCCTGTGTAAAGACCATATCACGGTTTGAATTTCTTACGATCTCAAGCAACTTATTCGAACTAATGACATCTCTTGTAATACCGCTTATTATATCATCCAAACGACTATGTGCTTGTGATTCATACCTTGTTGTCTCATAGAATTTCAATGGATTTACAATCTTCCATCTGGAAAAAGTATCCAACCAAATATATCGTTTATCGGAAGTAGGAATCTGTTTGGGATCACCATCCCATTCTAAGATTCTTTTCTCGAAAAAATGCACTTTATGAATAAATGGAATTTTGGCATGAAGTCCTGCTTTGGTAATAGCACCGCCGATCGGATCTCCGAATTGTGTTATTATGACTTGTTCTTTCTCGTCAATTATATATAAAGCATTGAATATAATAATTAGAGCAACGAATATGATTATCAATAAACTTTTATGTTTCATTTTACTGTCCTCCTTTATCAAGATTCAGTAATGGCAGAATTCCCTTTTGTTCTTCGTCAACTATATATATCTTTTCCACTTTAGGTAGAATTTTTTGCATGGTTTCAAGGTACATTCTTTTCTTAGTAACCGTCTTTGCTATTCTGTATTTTCTATACATTTGAATAAATCTGTCAGCATCACCATTTGCTCTATTTACTCTGTTAATAGCATAACCTTCAGCTTCCTCGATCGTCCTTTTAGCTTTACCTCTAGCCTCTGGGATAATCTCATTATACTTTTGTCGAGCTTGATTAATTATACGTTCCTTTTCTTGTTTAGCAGAGTTAACTTCGTTAAAGGCAGGTTTTACTCTTTCAGGTGGATTTACATTCTGTAGATTTACTGTCACAATTTCAATCCCTGTCGTATATTTGTTGAGTTGTTCCTGAAGATAAATTTGAGTTTTATCTGCAATTTCTTTTCTGCTTAACACAATGACTTCATCTACACTTCTATCACCTACGACCTCTCTCATAGCGGATTCCGAAAGGTCACGGATCGTCTCTTCTACATTGCGGACATTAAAAAGGTATTTCACTGGATCATTTATCCTATACTGGACAATCCATTCGACATCTGCAATATTAAGATCTCCAGAAAGCATGATCGCTTCTGCATTATAATCTCTTCGAGAATATTGTGTTTTTACTCCCGCCTTTAAAGTACGAAATCCAAATTCTTCTTTGTAAACATTTTTTACCTTAACCTTAGTAAGCTTATCAACTCCGAATGGTATTTTAAAATGTAATCCTGGATTAGTAGATTTAATGTACTTACCAAATCTCTGAATCACTCCCATTTCTTCTGGATTCACAGTGTACAAACCTGTGAATACAATGATCAAACCAATCACTATAAGAACAATGGTTGTGATCTTTTTCTTGTTCATCTTAGGTAGTTTCATTTGCTTAGCTTTTAATTCTTCAAAATTAGGCATAAGTTCTCCTTTTTACGAATTATCAAATTCTTTTCAGTTTGCGATATTAATAATTACTTTCTGAGAATTTTTACTTGGTCCTTAGAAACTTTCACTGATACAGCTTGCCTGAGCAAACTAATATTTAATATGATTTCCTGGATTTCAGTAATATCCTCCACATATCCGGTGATTCCCTTTAAAGAACCAGATATAATTAGTACTTTCGTTCCTTTTTTCACATATTTTGCAATATGATACTTAGCACCTTTACTTTTTCCAGTATAAATTTCTTTCAATTCATCTGTCAACACTTTCTCATTTATTACTTTAAGAAAATTCGCTATATAGCCTGTATAAAGAAGATTTCTTTTATCATGTAAATTACATTTTGCAAAGAAATAACTTGGAAACATCGGTTTTGTAAATTTTACTTCTCTATTTTTATATTTTCTGATACTATCTATCTGTGGAAGATAGTAGTTTATCCGTTCATTAAGAGCATATTTTGCTATTTTTTTTTCACATCGAGGCTTTGTGTGAATTACATACCACTGATCGTCTTCTGAAGAGATCTCTAAATCCCCATATAATTCATCTACTTCAATTGGTTTTTTGGTTGCCATAACTCATTCACAAGAGAACCAAGACAGGTTCGCTTAAAATTAAAAAACTACAATCTAACGATCTTCTCAGATTTTATACCATCACAAGCTAATCTTGTATCTAAGATCAATTGTGACCTATTTACAATATCTTTATAATCATATTTCGTGTGGTCAGTTATGATCACAACAGCATCAAAGTCTTCTAGCTTATCCAGGTCAACCGATCTATATTTTTTATTATTTAATTCATTGTGAAATTCTGGAATAAAAGGATCATTATAAGCAAAATTTGCTGTGTTTTCTTCCAACAACACAATAAGATCTTGAATTGGAGATTCCCGCATATCCTTAATATCTTTTTTGTAAGCAGCACCTAAAATCATCACATTAGCTTTTGATAAAGCAAGACCTTTCTGGTTGAGAAGTTTCATCAATTTATTGATTACAAATTGTGGCATCTCGTTATTAATCTCACCAGCTAATTCTATCAACCTCGTATGATAGCCATATTCTCTAGCTTTCCAAGTTAAATAAAATGGATCAAGCGGAATACAATGTCCGCCGATTCCAGGTCCGGGATAGAATGCCATAAAACCATAAGGTTTTGTTTTCGCAGCTTCAATAACTTCCCAAATATCTATATCCATTTTTTCGCAAAGTATGGTCATTTCATTAGCTAAAGCGATATTGATATTTCTGAAAGTATTTTCATAGATCTTCTCCATCTCTGCTATTGCTGGAGAAGAAACAGAATGGATTGGAGCATCTAATATTGCTTTATAAAATTGTTCTGAAATTTCGTTACATTTTTGTGTGATCCCACCTACTACTTTGGGAGTGTTATTTGTCTTATAATCCTTATTTCCCGGATCGACTCTTTCTGGTGAAAATGCGATAAAAACATCTTCTCCAACTTTAAATCCTTTCTCTTCAAAAGCAGGTACTACAATCTCCTCCGTAGTCCCCGGGTAAGTCGTACTTTCTAAGATGATCAATGTATTTTTTGAAATATTTTTGGAAAGTGATCGTACTGAATCCCGCACATATTGTGAATTTGGCTGTTGGAATTTATCGAGTGGAGTAGGCACGGCGATCATTATAACATCAGCAGTATTTAACTCAGCATAGTCATAAGTTGCTCTAAGCTTTTTTGCTTCTACCAGTTCTTTCAATTCATCATCATCTACATCTCCAATGTAATTTTCACCTGCGTTTACATGATTAACAGCATATTCACTTACATCTACACCTATTACTTTAAAACCTTTTTTTGCAACTGTTACTGCCATTGGAAGACCTACATAGCCTAGACCAACTACCCCAATTGTCGCAATTTTATTTTCAATCTTTTCTATCAATTTCATCTAATAACCTTCTCTATTATATATTTTTTAATACCTATAATGTTCTGGTTTATATGGACCTTCGATCGGAACACCAATATATTTTGCTTGTTCATCAGATAATTCAGTAAGTTGAACTCCTAATTTTTTCAAATGTAATCTAGCAACTTCTTCATCCATTTTTTTAGAAAGTAAATAAACTTTTTTATCATGCTCTTTTGTCCACAATTCTATTTGAGCCAACACCTGATTTGAAAATGAATTACTCATAACGAAAGAGGGATGACCAGTAGCATTTCCTAAGTTGACCAATCTACCTTCAGAAAGCAAGATAATAGAATTACCATCTTTAAAAAATATTTGGTGTACTTGAGGTTTAATTTTAACTTTCTTTACTTCTGGAAGATTATACAACTCATTAACTTGAATTTCGTTATCAAAATGACCAATATTACAAACTATCGCTTGATCTTTCATTTTCTGCATATGCTCAACAGTTATTACATCCTTGTTACCTGTAGCGGTTACAAAAATATCAGCATCTTCCAAAGTATTTTCTAAAGTTGTTACTTCGAAACCTTCCATTGCAGCTTGTAATGCACATATGGGGTCGATTTCGCTAATAGTTACTCGAGCACCAAAACCCCGCAATGATTGGGCACTTCCTTTTCCTACATCTCCATAACCGCAAATCACAACTTTCTTACCTGCGACCATGACATCAGTTGCTCTTTTAATACCATCAGCCAAAGATTCTCTACAGCCGTAGAGGTTATCAAATTTAGATTTTGTCACTGAATCATTAACATTGTAAGCTGGAAATTTTAGTGAACCATTTTCCATCATTTGATATAATCTATTAACACCTGTAGTAGTTTCCTCTGATACACCTTTGATGTTTTCAGCTATAATATCCCAGTTTTTATCTTCATTCGATTTTAAAATTGTATAAATTGAATTTAGATCAACACTTTGATGATCTTTATCAGCTATTGATCTGTCCTTCTGATATTCAACTGCTTTATG
>LSCM01000099.1 GCA_001577185.1 Cloacimonetes bacterium TCS62
AAGCTAACCTAAATATTTCTAAGATTAAGAACAATAGCACAACAGTAAAATTTGATCTACCCTCTGGGATTGAAGTTTTAGAATATACTCCTTACAAGATTCAAGTTATCAAAAATAACTAAATTAACAAATTTATGTTCAAAATTCTGGCTTTTGAAACTTCTTGTGATGATACTTCCGTTGCGATCATAGATTCAAATTACAAAGTTTATGTTAACCTGATCTCTTCACAAACCACCCATGAAGATTTTGGAGGAGTTGTACCTGAACTTGCTTCTAGAATACATATCAAGAATATAACCAAACTTACAAAGCTTGCTTTGAACAAAGCAAATTTAGCATTTAAAGATATTGATGCTTTAGCAGTTTCTATAAACCCTGGATTAATTGGTGCATTGTTAGTTGGTGTGTCATTTGCTAAGAGCTTAGCATATGCATTACACAAACCTCTAATTGCAGTTAATCATATGTTAGGACATATTTACGCAAACAAAATTGAACATCCCAAATTACAACCACCTTATTTAGCTTTGATAGTATCTGGCGGTCATACAGAACTTGTGGATTTTAAAGAGATCGATAATTTTACAATCGTAGGAAAAACCCGAGATGATGCTGCTGGTGAAGCTTTTGATAAAACCGCTAAATTGTTACACCTTGGTTATCCCGGTGGCCCTTTAATAGATAATTTAGCTATAAAAGGAGATCCTATGTTTCATAGATTTCCACGGGCATTAGACAAAAAGGATAATTTTGATTTTAGTTTTAGTGGTCTGAAAACTTCGATAAGAAACTATCTGAGATCACAGGATAAACAGACCATTAATGACAACATTGCTCATATTTCTGCTTCAGTTCAGAAAGCAATTGTCGATAGCTTGGTAAGTAAAACAATAAATTACGCAAAAAAAATTAAAACAAAAAATATTGTTGTAGCAGGTGGTGTTTCTGCAAATAGTTGTTTACGTAAAGAGATGATATCGAAGGCAGGAGAGATCGGTTGTAAAGTTTATATTCCACCAATTCAATATTGTATGGATAATGCTGCCATGATCGGTTCAGCCGCAATTGAGAAGTTTAATAGAAAAGAATTCTCTAGCTTGGACCTGAATGCTTTTTCCACAAAGGGTACTAGATTTATTTAACACAACCAGCAAATACAATTTTCTAGATTTTACAATTTCAATCTAATTGTAAGATTTCTAATGCTTTTTTTTTGTCTTTTCTTTTAACTAAAAATTCTACTTTTCCAATATTAGCACCCATAGCAAAAATGAACTCAGTTCCTAATAATGACTGCATATGCTCACCTTTGATTATGAATGTAATATTTTCAGAATTCAAAAGAGATTTTATGATAGCTGTATGACCGATATCAACGCTTGTGCAAATTTTCACAAAATCATCATGATTACTATCACTTTTGTTCCGTAATAGTGGTGTATTACAATCTGGGCAAAATTTCTCAGATGAAGAGACTAATTTATCACATTTGGGACAATACATCTATATCCGTTAGTAGTGGAGAAATACTTTCATTATTATCAAATCGAAATTCATCTTTTTCAAATAGTTCTACACAAGCGTCAACGACATCAGGGTGATACAAAATTTCTCTATTTTGCTTGATCTCACCTAAGGCTTTTTCTAAACCAAAAGCAGCTCGATATGGTCTATGAGAAGCCATCGCTTCAACAACATCAGCAACTGATAAAATACTAGCTTCAAGCAAAATATCTTTTCCAACAAGACCTTTGGGATATCCGTTGCCATTGATGCGTTCATGATGCTGTAGAACAATATCTGCGATTGGCCAGGGGAACTCAATGGTTTTTAGTATATCATATCCAGCTTGTGGATGATTCTTGATTAAATTGAATTCTGCAGGAGTAAGCCTGCGAGGCATGCTCAGAAGTTCAGCTGGGATAGAGATCTTTCCCAGATCGTGTATCATTCCAACCATAAAAATACCCTCAATTTTTTGATCTTCTAATTTCATCTTCTCACCGATCGCTTGTGAAAGCATTGCTACTCTTCTTTGATGTCCTGCAGTATAAGGATCTCTTGTTTCTATGATCAGTTCTGTAGCATAAACAATACCAGTAAGAGTTTGCTTTAATTTTTTCATTATTTTATGAAGATGATCTTCTGATTTTTTCCTTTTTGTAATATTTATACCGATGCCTAAAATTCCAATGATCTTTTTATTTTCATCAAAACGTGGAGTTAAAGTCATTTTAGTCCATAATTTTTCTTTATTCTTTGTGATTTGTTGAATTTCACATTCTGTTCCTTTGTTTGTGGATAGGATTTTGTCTCTGGCTTTTGAGGCAGTTTTTTTGGATTTCGAATCAAAATATATAATATCGATCTTCTTTTTGCCAACGATCTCTTCTTTTTTGTAACCGAATATGTTTTCAGCACCTTTGTTCCAATAAATCACATTTTGATTTAGGTCAGTTGATATAATCGAAACAGAAGTAGAACTTTCTAAAATATTTGTTAGTAATTTGATCTTATCTAGTTCACTATTAGTAAAATTGTTTTCCCATTTTCTTTTAGAATCTGCTGTTATCGTTGATTTTGAATCCATGTTCTACCATCCTTTATGAACCATAACTTTATTTCGTCCAGACCGCTTAGCTTTGTAAAGTATTTTATCAGAAATTTTTAAAACTTTTTCTGGTTTAGTGATTTTTTTAGTATTTGAAGCTATTCCAATACTAACTGTAACAGATACTTGTTTTTGAGCATTCTTCTTGCTTTTACCTCTTTGAGAAGAAGACTTTTTCTTTCTATCTTTACCACGAATTATAAATGGCGTAGATTCAACAATATGTCTATATTCTTCCAGATAAGGTTTTGCTTCATTTGCTGTTCTATTTGGAAAAACCGCAGTAAATTCTTCTCCACCAAACCGGAAGGTTTTTGCACCACCTGAAATATTTGCCAATTTTGATGCTATCATTTTCAGAACTTCGTCTCCAGTTTTATGTCCGTATTTATCATTGAACTTTTTAAAATGATCAATATCTATCATTGCTATTGCAAAATTTTTCCCAAGATTGTTAAGGGTTTCATTAAGACTTCTTCGACCAGGTAGATTTGTGAGATCGTCAATATAAGCCATCGAAAATGAAGTTTCGATAAAAGATATGATCAGAATTAAACCAGCAATAGTGAAATAAACAATAGAGGCAATTTCTTGAGCTTGTATTATTAAACTGATATGAACAGTAAGTATCAAACTAAAATATCCAACGAATAAATTATTTCTTGTATTAGCAAAATATATAAATAACAATAACAATGAAAAAATTATTGAAATTAGTATAATTAAACTAGATTCTAATATGAGCTTATCACCTAATACAGAGAACAGAGAATTTCTAAAATTACTAAAAGTTTGAGCTAAATTTGGAAACTCATTGATAAAATCTTGAATAAATGTTGATGGAGTTTTATTTACTAAATTTACCAGTAAAATCGAGAATATCACTTCTATAAAAATTAAGATGGCTGTTACGATACCAGTTTTTGTAAAAATATTCTTTTTAATGAGTGGACTTAAGAATAAAACATTTAAAGGAAATAAAAGCATTATGAGCAGTTTTGTATTTTGATATTCAAATTGTGTATTTAAAGAATGATAAATTATTATGCTGAGAATTGAGATAAATATTAGACCTCCATTGTTTGAACGGCTTCCAAGAATAATAGTTATTGCGAAAAGAAGATAGGGAATAATCGGTAAAAGTGTGATAAGAGCACTTAATTTATTACTATCCAAAAACTGTTGCTGTAAACCTGGCCATTTCCATACGATCACAGATGCAAAAAGTATAAGGATCAATGGCATTATAAATGGAGTTAACAATTTTTTTGATTTCAAATTATCTTTCCTTTTTTTTATTTATCAATTTTCAGCTTTTATTAATTTTGTTTTCAACACAAAGTAAGAAATTATACCTGTTAGAATATAAGCTAAAGAGATACCCCCAAAAACGCCCTTTAGTTGAAATAGATTGGCTCCGATGTAAGAAAGAGGAATATACAGTATAAACATTTGCAATATAGTTAATCCTGCAGCATGAAAAGGTTTTTTTAGAACGTTCAAAGCGGTATTACTAAGCACAAAAATACTTTGTAAACCATAACTTATAGGAACAATAGAGAGATATAGAACAATTGTATGGATAACATTTGGGTCTTTATTAAATAAAATAGATATTGGCCTGGCTATTAGAGCTAATAAGAGCATTAAGCCTATTCCCCAAAAGATAGCAAACCTTTGACTGATTTTAACAGAGTGATTGACACGATCATATTTTTTTGCCCCTAAATTTTGCCCAATAAACGGACCGTACGATGCAGCGAGAGCTTTAATAACCGCTAATGAAAAGAATTCAATTTTAGTACACACTCCAAAACCTGCTACAGCATTTTGCCCAAAATTAGAAATTAATCTTGTTACAATACCAATAGAAATAGGTATAATAACTCTTGAACCTGCAACAGGTATACCAATAAATAATACTTTTTTCCAAGATTCCAAAATTTCATAGAACTTTGGTTTATGAAAAGATATCATTTTTTCTCGTTTGATCAATATGTAGGAGGCAAGTGAGAAAACGGTGAATCTACTAAAAATCGTGGCTATAGCAGCACCTTCTAATCCAAGTTCAGGAAAGGGACCAATTCCAAAAATTAGCAATGGATCCATGATCAAATTTATACATACAGCAACTAACATTATTGCACTTGGTGTTTTTGTATCTCCTGTTGCTCGAATCGCATTATTGCCAACCATGGGAATTACAACAAAAGGCATACCGATGTACCAGATGCGCATATAAGACAAAATTAAGGTCACTATTTCAGGTGTTGCACCTAAATTTCTAAACAGAGGTTTTATCGTAAGTAGACCTATTATTACAAAGAAGAGGACGATTAAAAATGCCAAAAGCAGGGAATCTGTTGTTAAACGCTTAACTTTATGGTTATCTCCTTCCCCAATTGCTCTTGATATTACAGCCGAAGCTCCAAAACCTAAACCTAAGGCAATACTGGTGACAACCAGGATCACGGGGAATGTGTAACTAAGAGCTGCTAATTGATTTATTCCTAATTTACCTACAAAAAATGTATCTACTAAATTAAAGGCGATCATCCCAAGAAGTCCAAAGGTCATGGGTATAGTCAATTTAGTTAATGTCTTTCCAATGGGTCCTTTTGTTAATTTCGCCTTATTTTTCATTTTTTCCCATTTTGAAAATCGTAATTTCTGATCACCATACCACTTTGCTTGATAAACCCATTTTTCTCATAA